>JAQBNJ010000057.1 GCA_028288645.1 Sediminibacterium sp. | reverse complement strand
TTACCGGTGAATGAGAGCCGTTGTATTCATATATGTGATTCGCATGGCAAACTAAAAGGCTGTGATGAATACCGGAACCGCGTGGTTACCGATATCACATTCAATAAAGAAGGAAAGATCGAGAGCTTGTCTGATTATTTTAAGGATACAGCCATCTTTTGTAAAAAACCCTAAATTCTTTTTGCCACAGACGACACAGATTTTTTTCTGTGTTAATCTGTGTCGTCTGTGGCAATTTTCCTCCCATCATTGGCCGCCAGGCCTATACTTACTTAATCGTTTTCGTAACTAATAAGCTCCCTTCGCTCATATTTATCCAAAAGCTTTTCTGCACTAAGCGAAATATCTTATATTCATTCTCTGAACAACGACTAAAAATCAAATTGCTATATGGGAGATCTCCAGATCAAAAAACAGGCTAAGAAATACGATGCGGTCATCGTAGGTTCAGGCGCCGGCGGCGGTATGGCCGCATACGTATTATCAAAAGCAGGTTTAAAAGTTTGCCTGCTGGAAGCAGGAGCCGATTTTGATCCTGCCAAAGATTCTGCTCAATTGAAAAACCCATGGGATTCTCCACGAAGAGGAGCCAGTACCAAGTTCAGGCCATTCGGTGATTTTGATGGTTGTTACTGGGGCTGGGAAATAGATGGTGAACCTTATACAATGGCCGAAGGCAGCGCCAAATGGGATTGGTGGCGTGCACGTATGATTGGCGGAAGAACCAATCACTGGGGACGCATCTCCCTGCGTTTCGGCCCACGCGATTTCAAACGCCACAGTGTTGACGGATTGGGTGATGACTGGCCGATCAGCTATGAAGATGTAAAACCTTATTACGATAAGATAGATCAAATGCTCGGTGTATTCGGATCAAATGAAGGACTGGAAAACGATCCGGACGGAATTTTTCTTCCACCACCCAAACCACGTTTGCATGAATTGATGATCAAAAAATCAGCAACGGGTTTAGGCATTCCTGTGATCCCTTCACGTTTATCTATCCTCACCAAAAAAATAAAAGGAAACGACAAACGCGGGCAATGTTTTTATTGCGCACAATGCGGACGTAGCTGTAAAATAGCCGCGGATTTTTCTTCTTCTTCAGCATTGGTACAACCGGCGCTTGAAACAGGTAATGTAGATGTGATCACCATGGCCATGGCGCGTGAAGTGATCACCAATGCAGACGGGCTCGCAACAGGCATCTCTTATGTTGACAAAAGAGACAACATGGAATACCAGGTAAGCGGTCGCATCGTAATACTTGCTGCCAGTACCTGTGAAACTGCGCGTTTGTTGCTCAATTCAAAATCAACAAGACACCCGAATGGTTTAGCGAATGATAGTAACGTGGTAGGTAAATACCTGCACGATTCTACCGGCGCAGCAGTTGGCGGTGTATTGCCACAACTCTATGGCCGTAAACGTTACAACGAAGATGGTGTGGGTGGCATGCACGTGTACACACCATGGTGGCTTGATAATAAAAAATTAGATTTCCCACGTGGTTACCATATTGAATATTGGGGAGGCTTTGGTCAACCTGCGTATGGTTTCGGTATGGGTATCCAGAACCAGAATGGCAAATACATAGTGAATGGAAAAACAAAAGAAGCCGGTGGTTATGGTGCGGGATTGAAAGAAGACGCCCGTTTCTTTTACGGCGCCGGTGTAGGCATGGCAGGAAGGGGAGAAGCGGTTCCTAACGTCAATAACTATTGCGAGATCGATCCAACTGTCGTTGATAAATATGGTATCCCTGTTTTACGTTTTCATACCAATCACTCAGACTACGAGATCAAACAGGCGAAGCATATGAAGGAAACTTTCAAAGAGATCCTGCATAATATGGGCGCTATTATTACCTGGGGTGGGGATGATACAGAAAAAAATAATTATGGATTGAATAACCCCGGCAATATCATTCACGAAGCAGGAACGGTTCGTATGGGTGCCGACAGGAAAACATCAGCCCTGAACAAATGGAGCCAGGCACACGATTGCAAAACATTGTTTTGTGTAGATGGCAGCCAGTTCACATCACAGGCCGATAAAAATATTACCTGGACGATATTGGCTTTATCCATGAGAGCGTCTGAGTATATTATTGATGAAATGAAAAAACAAAATTTATAAACGTCATTGCGAACGAGCGAAGCATCGTGAGAAATCTCACATCGACAATCGGATCACATTGGTGAGATCCCTCGCTTCACCCGGGATGACGATATTTAAAACATATTAATCTTCAATTATGGACAGAAGAAAATCGATCAAAGCATTACTTCTCGGAACAGCGGCTTCAGGCGTGTTTATAGAAGCGTGTAAGAACAGCGATAAAAAAGCGATCGCCGGTTCAAAGGATGTATTTATGTACCAGGGCAGGATGGAAGAAGAAGATAAGTACCTGGCGAAGCTCAATGCCGGTGACAAATTTTTTACCGATCATGAAATGGCAACTATCATTGTTTTGGAAGATATCATCCTTCCCAAAGATGAGGTGAGCGGTAGTGCATCCGATGCCAAAGTGCATGAGTTCCTTGAATTCATTGTGAAAGACATGCCGAGCCATCAAACACCCTTGCGTGGCGGTTTGCGCTGGCTGGATATGTATTGTTTGAATCATTATGAAAAAGCGTTCAAGGACTGTGATAAAAAACAACAATTAGAGATTGTTGACCAGATCGCTTATCCGGAAGTAAAAGACGCTATTGCAAAAACGAAGCGGGTACGTAAACCCGAACTTGCGCAAGGCATTGCCTTCTTCAACAAAATGCGCGATATGGTGATGACAGGTTTCTATACTTCAGAGATCGGTGTTAAAGACATTGGTTACATGGGCAACACACCTAACATGTGGAACGGTGTACCGGATGATGTATTAAAGCAATATGGATATGCGTACACTGATAAAGAATTGAAGGAATGTATGAGCCCTGATAAGGTGTAACAGGAAAAGATATTAATAAAAGACCGAAGAAAAAAAGCGACTCTGAAATTCAGGGTCGCTTTTTTTCTTCGTTTCTCTTTTATTGAAATAAAAACATTAACTCACGCCGGCGCCAGCATTGATATCCGTTTCCGGATTAATAAAATGCAATTTCCCTTCACTATCCTCAGCCATCAATATCATTCCATTGCTTTCAATCCCGCGCATTTTTCTTGGCGCCAGGTTTACAACAACGGTTACCTGTTTGCCAACAATCTCTTCCGGTTTAAAATGAAGTGCAATACCTGATACGATCGTTCTTGTTTCAAAACCAAGATCCACCGATAGCTTCAAAAGTTTATCTGCTTTCTCAACTTTTTCTGCACTCACTATCTTGCCAACTTTCAGGTCGATCTTTGCAAAATCATCGAATACGATCTCTGGTTTTACATTGGGTGTTTCTATTTTGGTTTCTTCCATAATGGTTTCTTTAATAGCTTCTGTATCACGTTTCACAACAGCAGATCTTAATTTTTCCAATTGATAGGCAATCTCGGTATCTTCTATTTTTCTGAATAATAATTCCGGCGGGCGTAAGGAATAGCCAACGCTCAGTAATTTCATTTTACCCGCATTCTCCCAATCAAGCATTTTATCCACCACTTTCATCAGGTAACACATTTTCCTGGCCGTAAATGGTAAGAATGGGTTGATCAATATTGCAAGATTGGCACATAACTGTAAACAGATATGCAAAGTATTGTCAATGGATTCCTGCGCTTCGATTGTTGGCTGTCCGTTCTCGCCTGTCTGCTTTGCCACGATCCAGGGTTCTTTTTTCTGCATATACTGGTTACCAATACGCGAGAGGTTGATCACTTCAAATAATGCATCGCGAAATTTGTATTGTTCCAGTAAGGCTTCTACTTTTTCCTTGGATTTGCTTACTTCCTCCATCGTTGCTTTATCAAGATCAGTCAATGCGGTTGCGTGTAACGGCGGTACTTTTCCCTTACATAATTTGTGCATCAGCACCAGCGACCTGTTCACATAATTTCCAAAGATGCTTACCAGCTCACTGTTGTTCGCATCCTGGAAACCCTGCCAGGTAAATTCACTGTCTTTTGTTTCCGGTGCGATCAGCGTTAAATAATAACGCAACACATCCGCCATCTGCGTGCCGCCATTTTCTTTATTGATGAAATCATCAATATAATCCTGCATCTCTATTTTCCAGTTGCGGCTGGTACTCATCTTGTCGCCTTCCAGGTTCATGAATTCATTGGACGGAACATTATCAGGCAAAATATTTCCATGCAGTTTCAGCATCACAGGAAATATCAAACAATGAAATACAATATTATCCTTGCCGATAAAATGAACCAGCTTTGTATCCTTATCTTCCCAATAAGGTTTCCAATCCCTGCCGGTATTTACAGACCATTGTTTGGTGGCGCTGATATAACCGATAGGGGCATCAAACCACACATACAATACTTTTCCTTCCGCTTCTTTCAAAGGAACTTTTACACCCCAGTCAAGATCACGTGTAACCGCGCGCGCCTGTAAACCGCCATCGATCCAGCTTTTGCATTGTCCTAACACGGTTGAGCGCCAGTCATTCGCGTGTTCTTTCAATATCCACTCACGCAAGAAATTTTCATGGCGGTCCAATGGCAGGTACCAATGTTTCGTCATTTTCTTAATGGGTGTATTTCCGCTTAATGTACTTACAGGATTGATCAGTTCATCAGGACTCAGACTTTTTCCGCAGCGTTCGCACTGATCACCATAAGCACTTTCATAGCCACAATTGGGGCAGGTGCCTTTGATATACCTGTCGGCTAAAAAACTGTTGGCCTGTTCATCAAAATACTGATCGCTTTCTTTTATTTCAAGATCGCCGTTGTTATTCAGTTTGGTAAAAAATTCCTGCGCAGTTGCATGATGGAGAGGATCGCTGGTGCGGTGATAAATATCAAAATCAATTCCCAGGTCCTTGAAGTTCTGCTCCATGATGGGGTGATACTTATCAATGATCGCCTGCGCAGTGGTTCCTTCTTTGGTAGCCTGGATAGGAATGGCGGTTCCATGTTCATCGCTTCCGCACACGTATACCACGTCTCTTTTCTGAGCCTTCAGGTAACGGACGTAAATATCCGCCGGCAAATAAGCGCCGGCAAGATGGCCAATATGCTTTAATCCATTGGCATAGGGAAGGGCGGATGTAATTAAATATCTTTTTGGTTGATTCATTTACCGAGCTTTAGTTCTTTGCTGGTCTTCGTTGTGTCACTCACTTGTGCACCTGTATAATATTCAGCAAAGAGTTGCAAAAGTAAGCAATCCTATTTTGTGGTACAAAACAGGGAGTATCACGCAGATCAATATAAAAAATATCGTAATTTTTAGCCGCAGATCCACGGGTTATTTAGGAAAAAACCTGCAATCTGCATCTAATCTAAAAGGCAATTGCTTAAACTTTACACTACCGGCCCGGAAACCCGGTAATGGTCCCAGTCCGGCAAGGCAGGCCGGTGAGTGTTGTTTTTAACTATTTTTAATACATGAACAGGAAAAGATTCATTGCTTCTTTGGGTTCGGCGTCGGCTCTATTGTTTACTGATGTTTCAAAAGCATCAGAAGCAATTGCCACCCGCACCAAAAAGATCATTATACCACCTTATTTAGAAAGCGGCGATACGATCGGCATTACCTGCCCTTCGGGCTTTATGCTGGAAAAAGATATGCAACCGGCAATTGAACAGATTAAAAAATGGGGTTTTCAAATCATAGAGGGAAATACGGTAGGCAAAAGAGATTTTACATTTGGCGGAACGGATGAAGAAAGAAGAAAAGATTTCCAGGACATGATCGATAATCCTGATGTTAAAGCCATTCTTTGTGCAAGAGGCGGATACGGCGCAGTGCGCATCATTGATCAACTCGATTTTTCATCATTCAAAAGAAAACCGAAATGGGTAATAGGGTTTAGTGACATCACCGTTTTTCATAGTCACCTGCATACGAATATTGGCGTTGCAACTATACACTCAAAAATGTGCAATAGCTTCCCGGATGATTGGTCAAAGGCCGAACCTATCCAGGTTGAAACCATTATTTCATTAAAGGATGCATTACAAGGTGAAAGGCTGGTATACAATGGAGGGATCTGCGAAAAAAATAAACCCGGCACTGCGGAAGGCATATTGATCGGCGGTAATTTGAAATTGCTGGAAACGATGGCCGGAACACCGTCTGATATTTCAACAGATGGTAAGATCCTTTTTGTTGAAGATGTTGGAGAAGCATTGTACAGTATCGACAGGATGTTTTACAATCTTAAACGGTCAGGAAAACTTGATAAGCTGAAAGGCTTGCTGGTCGGCAGTTTTACAAGTATCAAAGCGGAAACACCGGGCGATGAATTTGGCAGGACGCTTTATGATATCGTTCTCGAAAAAGTAAAAGATTTCGACTACCCCGTTTGTTTTGGATTTCCCGTAGGGCACCAGCGAAGTAATTTCGCGTTGAAATGTGGCCTAAAGCATCGTTTAACAATTGATGCTAATCATTCGTCGTTGGAAGAAATATAACTGCAAATCATTATGATCAAAATACCACCCTATCCCGCGAAAGGCGATACCATTGCTATTGTTTGCCCCGCAGGTTTTATGCCGTATGAAAAAGCAGCAACCTGTATCAGTGTGCTACAGGATTGGGGTTATAAAGTAAGACCAGGTAAAACATTAGGCAGCCAGTTTCATTATTTTTCAGGAACCGATGAAGAAAGATTGGCTGATCTCCAAATGATGCTGGACGACAAAGAAGTGAAAGCCATTTTATTCGGCCGTGGTGGTTATGGGATGAGCCGTATTATTGACCGGCTGGATTTTAAAATATTTAAGAGGCATCCAAAATGGTTGGTGGGCTTTAGTGATATCACGGTTTTGCATGCGCATGTTTACCAGCAATTCAATATTGCCACACTGCATGCTCCAATGGCAGCAGCGTTTAATGATGGTGAATATGAGAATGAATTTATTCAGTCGCTGCGTAAAGCTTTAAAAGGTGGACTCTCTAACTACAGTTGTGATATTCATTCATTGAACAGAACAGGAAAGGCTGAAGGAGATTTGATCGGCGGTAACTTATCATTGGTCGCTCATTTGATCGGCAGCGTTTCCTCCTTTAAAACGAAAGGAAAAATATTATTTCTTGAAGATGTTGGCGAATACATTTATAATGTTGACAGGATGATGATCCAGTTAAAAAGAAGCGGCATGCTGCAACAATTAGCCGGCCTGGTGATCGGTGGTTTTTCAGAGATGAAAGACACCACAACGCCTTTTGGTACTGATGTATTTAATGCGATCCATTCACACATCAAAGAATATGATTATCCTGTCTGTTTTGATTTCCCCGTGAGCCATGAGAAAAATAATTACGCACTAAAAGTAGGAGCGACACATCAACTCAATGTATCTAAAAACAAAGTGTCCCTGAAAGAATTGCGGTAACTCTCCGTGAAACTCTGTGTACTCCGTGTCTCTGTGGTGAAAAAAAGATCGAAGCAAAGACTTTACCACGGAGACACGGAGTACACAGAGTTTCACAGAGAGAGGTTTTATTTCCAGGCTTCTCTCAAAAGCCGAAGCCAATTTTTATGCATGATGTTTTCACAATCTGATGCAGTATATCCCCGTTTAGAAAGAAGCGTAGGAAACTGTTGTAGATCAGCTATCGTTTCAAGATCATAAGGGCATTGCTCTTTTCCAAAAGCACCATCGAGATCAGTGCCGATGCCGACGTGCAAAGTATTACCTGCGATCTGGCAAATATGATCGATATGATCAACTAGTTTTTCTAAACAGCAATTCATCTCTTTCGGACTTGATACGCCTCTTACCCAGCCCGGTACCATCATCCACGCATCTAATGCACCACCTATCACGGCTTTCTTTTCTATCAAAACTTTGATCATCTCATCACTGAACTGCCGGTTATGGTTTACAAGTGTTCTGCAATTATTATGACTGGCCCAGATAGTACCGTTAAACAACTTCATCGCATCCCAAAATGCATCATCACACAAATGCGTAGCGTCGAGAATGATATTGAGTTGTTCCATTTCTTTCAATAACAATTTCCCCTGCTCATTTAATTTGCCGGTTGCATCCGTTCCATTTGCATACCTGCCGGGACCATAATGCGCCGGGCCAACCGCTCTCAATCCATATGCATGTGCGCGGTGTAAATGGTCGATCGTAACAAGTGAATCGGCTCCTTCAAGGCTTAATATATAACCGATGGGTTTTGACGCATCAGAAGTTTGATCATTCCATAAAGACAAATGTTCTTCAAGCTCAACACTGTTTTTTATCTGCACCATTTCCCCCGCTTCTTCCATGGCCTTGTACCATTGCAACTGCGCCTGGGTATGTGCCCATGCCTGTTCAGGTGAGTGCCATCCGGGTAACGGATTACCCGGTGCAACATATCTCGCTATTTGTGTAGCCACAACCAGGCCAATATTTCCTTTGCGCAATGCAGGTAATGAAACAGTTCCTTTTGCGCGATCAGGTTTATCTGTCATGCCCTCTTCTCTTTTTCTTATCTCATGCACAGGCAACCGCAGGTCACGGTTCCAGTCCATGGCATTCATACTAAGATCGAGGTGGGCATCGATGATGAACATAGGGTAGTTGTAAAGGGTTAGCAGTGATGGTGAATAATTAATAATGCGAATCTGTCTTTGCCGTAGACAGGTGAAGCGTTGAATAGAGCCATCGGCTCGGTCCATTTTGTAGCAACGGATTTTAATCCGTTGTTTGCAATCCAGAGTAGTCCGAGATTGCCGTAGGCACGGTGCATATATGGACCGAACCTACGGTTCTCCCGAACCTTGCTATCGCTTGTTCAACGGATTAAAATCCGTTGCTACAAAATGTATCGAGGCTACGCCTCTGCAATCTTCTCACCACTCACTAAATTGTTATTTTTCTCGCTCTCGCAATCACTTTCCAGCTATCGATCACTTCCTTATTTTCAACAACTACTGCATTGTCATATAAAGCAACCGTTGGACAGATATGAACGGGCACACCATACAATACATCACCCACATGCCATTCAGAAGTATCCGGCAGCGTCATTACAAGGTGCTCTTCGCTTTGGCCTATAGGCACTGCATCGGGTGCATTTAGAAAATGAACACGGGGTAAAGGATTTTCTGCTGCAACAGATTTGTGGCCAAGGTCAACACAAATTGTTTGTTCATCAATAATGGAAATAATTCTTGTAATAACCAATGCCGCATATTCAAAAGGCTCATCGGGAACCATGTGTTTGTATCCCCAATCCCAGAAAACAAAAGTGCCGGGACTATACTGCACACCTTTTCTTTTAGTATGTGTTGGAAAACTCGGCGAACCGCCAACTACCACCTGGAATGGTGTATTAACCAATGACGAGATCTCTTTCAATAGCCATTCCACTTTTGCAAATGCCTCATCGGAGCGGCGGCATCTTTCAGTGAGGTCCGTATCGCGGATATGGCCATCGTATGCATGCAATCCAATGATACGGACACTTTCCAGCGATTGACAATCTTTGAATAACTGCAATGCCTTCTCCGGAATAATGCCAGAACGGTCCATGCCAATATTCAGATCGATAAACAACTGTAAACGTTCGCCGTGTTTTGTGAACAATTGCGAAAGCGCCTGCGCTGTAGAAAAATTATCAATGATACAGGTGAAATGTGTAGAACGAAAAGTGGTAACCAGTTGTAATACCCTTTCCATTTTCGGCCCAACCGGTTGATGTGCGATCAATACATCCGGCGTCTGTATCGAACCCAGCATTTCCGCTTCGGAAATAGTGGCGCATTTGAATTTTGTAATGCCTGCATCCAACATTAACTGACAGACCTCCGCTATCTTATTTGTTTTAACATGCGGCCGAAGCAGATCAACGTTTCCCGCCATATGTATCAGCTGGCGGATATTTTCTTTCACTCTTTCCGGATAAACGATCAATGAGGGCGAGTCGATTTTTTCTATGTTGTTTATGGTGTACCAGTTGGACATCGGTTAGAAATTTTGGAATTTTGGTCCCGCACTTGCGGGAGGGAAATTTGTTTCGGATCCAGCTTTTCTGCAATTTCAAAATCTCCCAATTTCAAAATTCCAAAATTCGTGTTATTAGCTCAGTTCAAACAACACCTCTATCTCTACCGGAATATTTCCCGGCAATGATCCCATACCCACAGCACTTCTTACGCCTATGCCATTGTCCTCTCCCCATACAGCGGCAAACAATTCACTGCAGCCATTGATCACAAAAGGGTGTTTGTCAAAATCATGCGGGCAATTCACCATGCCCAGCACTTTGATGACTCTTTTGATCTTATCAAGCGAACCTAAGTTTTCTTTTAATGTCGCAAGTATGGCGAGGCCCACTTGTCTTGCGGCGAGTTTGCCTTCTTCCTTCGTCATAGTATCACCCACGCGGCCAATAATAAAACTTCCATCAGGTTTCAATGTACCATGGCCCGATACATAACAATGTTTACCATCGATTAGCAATGGCTTGTACACGCCCAATGGTTTTGGCGCAGGTGGCAGTTCAAGGTTAAGTTGTGAGAAATTTTCTTCGGCTGTCATATGAATTGAAATGATTTATGAAATGCAGAAATGATGAAAGACACCGATTAAAGATAAAGAAAAAGCCACCTCAATGAGATGGCCATTCTTAAATCAAACGTACTACACTCTTATTTGGCAGGAACTTCCTGTGCTGTTGTTGTGTGCTGTTTAGGCATAGCAGCTTCAGGATTAATACCCAATGCCTGCGCTATTGCCATTCCAAAACCGATATCGGCGCGGAAAAAATGACAAAGCATACGGTTGATGATCTCATCTTTCTTCGGGCCGTCAATGCCTTTCATCGCTCCGGCAAAATTGCTTACCAGGTTTTTCTTTCCCTGTTCGTCCAATACCTTTCTGTAAAAAATACCGGGCTGGGAATAATGATCGTTCTCTCCTTCGGCATTCCTGTCGTACCAGTCTGCTACATTCGAATCAAGATCCCATGAGGGTTGCTTGTAAGCAGGATCATGAACGATATCGTCAAAACTATTCGGAAAATAATTCGGATTGCCGCCACCATTCTCATCTAACCGCATCAACCCATCACGCTGGTAATTATTGGTTGCGTATGGACAACGGTTAACCGGCAGTTGCTCATAGTTACCACCCAAACGGTAACGTTGCGCATCTGGATAAGAAAGGATCCGTCCCTGTAACATTTTATCAGGAGAGAAATGGATCCCGTCCACAACGTGCGCGGGCGCAAATGCAGACTGCTCAACGGTTGCAAAAAAATTCTTCGGGTTTTCATTCAGTTCCATTACTCCTATATCTATCAAAGGAAAATCTCCATGGAACCATACCTTGGTCAGATCGAATGGATTGTATTGATAAGTACGAGCCTGTTCTTCGGTCATCACCTGGATCTTCACGTTCCATTTTGGGAACTCGCCCCTGTCGATCGCTTCAACCAGGTCACGCTGTGCAAAATCGGGATCGAGGCCCTTCATCTCGGTTGCTTTCTCATCAGAGAAATTCCTGATACCCTGTGCTGTTTTGAAATGGAACTTCACCCAATGCCTTTCATTGTTCGCATTGATCAAACTGAAAGTATGACTACTGAATCCATGCATATGGCGGAAGCCGTATGGTGTACCCCTGTCGCTGAACAGGAACATGATCTGGTGCAATGATTCCGGGTTAAGGCTCCAGAAATCAAATTTCATGGTAGCGCTTTTCAGGTTGGTATATGGGTCCCTTTTCTGTGTATGGATAAAATCACCGAATTTTTTTGGATCCTTAATAAAGAAGATGGGTGTGTTGTTTCCAACAAGATCCCAGTTGCCATCTTCCGTATAAAATTTCAAGGCAAAACCACGTGGATCCCTTTCGGTATCAGCGCTGCCTTTCTCACCACCTACAGTTGAAAAACGGGCGAGCATTCTGGTTTGTTTGCCAACCTCGCTGAATATTTTTGCACGTGTGTATTTTGTAATATCATGTGTAACCGTAAATGTTCCGAAAGCACCGGAACCTTTGGCATGCACTACTCTTTCGGGAATGCGCTCGCGGTTAAAATGCGCCATTTTTTCGTGGAGGATAAAATCCTGCAACAACAATGGGCCGCGCGGGCCAACGCTCTGGGTATCCTCGTTATTATAATACGGGATGCCGGATGCGGAAGTTAATTTCTTTTTGTTTTCGCTCATATAGCTTGTTTTTAGAAGGTTTCTATTTGAAGAAGACAAATATTGTCTTTTTTGTATCATCAATCAAATCGATTAAATTTATAGTATCATAGATAAAATCTATCAAATGACCTTTGTTCAATTACAATATATTATTGCCGTAGATACTTTCCGGCATTTTGCATTGGCGGCACAACACTGCTTTGTATCGCAGCCCACTTTAAGCATGCAGATCCATAAACTGGAAGAAGAGTTAGACGTGAAGATCTTCGACCGCAGCAAACAACCGGTGATCGCCACGGAAATGGGTGCAGAACTGGTAGAACAGGCGCGGAAGATCATTGCTGAAAAGAATGTAATGGATGAACTGGTGCAGCAGAAAAAAGGAATTGTAACCGGCGAATTGAAGATCGGGATCATTCCAACACTGGCACCTTACCTGCTGCCATTATTTGTTCAACGCTTCACACAAAAGTATCCACTGGTGAGATTGGTGGTAAATGAATTGACGACAGATAATGTGGTCTCACAACTCCGTTCAGGAAAAATAGACATGGGGATCCTGGTAACACCTTTGCAGGAAACGGGTATCAAGGAACATGTTTTGTTCTATGAAGAATTGATGGCCTATGTTTCAAAAAAGAACGCAGCCTATAAAAAAACCTATATGCTGCCGCAGGATATTGATCCGAATAAATTATGGCTGCTCGAAGAGGGCCACTGTTTCCGCAGCCAGATCGTGAATCTTTGCGAACTGCGTAAAGCAAGCCGTGATGCGAGCCATTTTGATTATGAAGCAGGCAGTATTGAAACATTGCGCCGCATGGTGGATATGAATGATGGGATTACCATTTTACCTGAGCTCGCAACCCAGGATATGACTTCCCGACAGCTTGGCCAGATCCGTTATTTTAGACGCCCTGCACCCATGCGTGAAGTAAGTATCGTGGTGCATCGTGATTTTGTGAAGAAACGGTTGATCGAAATTCTTAAGCAGGAGATCATGGCATCCATCCCTTCCAAGATCGCGTTGAATAAAAACAAGTACGTGATCCCCGTATAAATTACAGGAATAAATACGCTTGACACGATGTTTGTAATGATGTTTATTTGTAGCAAACATTTGTATGAGGATATTTCTTGCCACAGTCGCAGTTTTGTTTTCTACCCTGGCCTATTCACAGGATGGTAAAGTGTATGATGCAAAATACCTCTCAGCAAAGCCTATGTATCCTCCCGGAATAGATTCATGCCGGCGATTTTATTTTGCACATTTTAATGGATTCGACAGTGTTCTTTATAAGGTTGTTACACAGGGAGATACGGCCAAATACATTCGGATCTATTTTTCTTTTGTGATAGATAAATATGGCTTTGTATCTGATGCGCATTTTGAAAAGATCGCGTCAACCCAATATGCAAAAAGCGCAACCGCCAGGATGCTCAAATACTTTTCTGCGAAGGAATATTATAACAAACTCATCAAAGATATGTTGCAAAAAATGCCATCATGGAAACCGGCTTTGCTGTATGGTGTACCTGTAGATTGTAAAATGAATGATTATTTCCAATTCCGGGTAGGTGCTATTCCACCCGACAATTAAAAAACCGTGCCTCTGTGTCTCTGTGTGCAATTTTTTCTCACACAGAGACACAGAGGCACGGTTTGGATCACTGAGGTAGCAGGCTGTCTAACTTTTTTTGAAACAATGGGTAGCTGTAGAGATCATTATGCGATCCGCCATCAATCGTAAT
>JAQBNJ010000050.1 GCA_028288645.1 Sediminibacterium sp. | reverse complement strand
TTGGGGTTTGTGGTTTGGAGTTTGGGGTTGGGTTGCCGGCATTTTGAGATTAACTTCAAATAGCAGATGCCCAACCCCAAACCACAAACACCAAACTCCAAACTGTCCTAAAATTATTATCTTCACCGCCCAATTGAATGACCGTTATGAAAAAAGAACGTGAAGAAGATTTTGAAGCTAACTTGACAGGCGATGAAGGCCAGGGTGGAGACCAGGCCAAACCAAGATGGTTTAACCGTATCAGGAAAGGTATCACCACTTCCACAGCCGACAAAAAGGAAACGCCGGAAGGCTTGTGGAATAAATGCCCTGAGTGCAACTATATCTGCACTACCAGCGAGCTAAAAGAGAACCTCTTTGTTTGCCCGAAATGTAATTACCACCACCGTATCGGGAGCGAGGAATATTTTGACTTTCTTTTCGACAATAAAGAATACACGGAACTTTTCGATACCATCCTGAGCAAGGATGCATTGGGTTTTACCGACCTGAAATCTTACCAGAAAAGATTGGATGATATCCATTCCAAAACCGACCTGAAAGATTCTATGCGCGTGGCTGTTGGAAAAGTCAATGGTGAAGGTTTGGTAGTTGCCTGTATGGATTTTGAATTCATTGGCGGCTCGCTGGGCAGTGTGATGGGGGAAAAATTCAGTCGCGCAGTTGACTATTGTATCGAACACAGACTTCCCTATCTTGTCATCAGCAAAAGTGGTGGTGCGCGTATGATGGAAAGTGCATTCAGCCTGATGCAGCTTGCCAAGACCAGCGGTAAATTATCGCAACTAAGCGATGCAAAACTTCCCTATATCTCTTTACTCACCGATCCAACTTTTGGCGGCATCTCTGCCAGTTTCGGAATGCTCGGCGATCTGAATATTGCCGAACCAGGTGCCCTGATCGGTTTTGCGGGTCCGCGTGTTATTAAAGAGACCATCAAAAAAGATCTTCCCGAAGGTTTCCAACGCAGCGAATTCTTACTCGATCACGGCTTCCTTGATTTTATTGTTGACAGGAAAAATTTGAAAGATAAGCTGGCGCAGTTAGTGCTATTATTTCGGAGCTGAGCGGATTCTAATTAATAATTAATAATTAGAAATACGATAATATCATAATTAGCAGCACAAGCCATAATCAATGAACACCTCCATAATTATTAACTATTAATTACTAATTATTAATTATCAATTGACCTCCCCATGGCAGAGATGAATAATCGCCAAGCCTATTACAACTACCACATAGAAGACAAATATGTGGCAGGCATTGCTTTGATGGGAACGGAAGTAAAATCCATTCGCGAGGGAAAGTTGAGTTTTAATGATTCATTTTGTTTGTTTGATAATGGTGAGTTATGGGTACGGGCACTTTTTATTGCATCCTATTCACATGGTACTGCGAACAATCATATAGAAGTACACGACAGAAAACTCTTACTTACCAAACGCGAGTTGAAAAAATTAGAAACGCGGATGAAGGAAAAGGGCTATACCATCATTCCCTTAAAAGTATTCTTCAACGAAAAGAATTTTGTAAAAGTTGAGATCGGCCTCGGACGCGGGAAAAAACTGCACGATAAAAGAGAGACGATCAAGAACAGGGATGTGGAGAAGGAGATTAAACGATACCTGAAGTAATATTGAATATTGAACAAGGAATTTTGAATGTTGAAATGGGGTCGCCATTTCGAGACTTCACTTCAACATTCCTTGTTCAATGTTCAACATTCATCATTCTTTATACCGCCTCTTCTTCTCTTCCTTCACTTCCAACTGATCCATCACCGCCTCCGGAGTAGGATTTTTTGTAACTGCAACCGCTACCTGGAACAAGGCGAGTATCAATACAACAGAACCGATCAATTCTCCCCAGGTGATCCAATAACCCCAGAATCTGTATACAGCTGCTTTTGCCGGGCTTCCTGTTTCATAAATAACTTCCGTCCGCTCACCTTCTTTCCATTCCCTGAAAACATAACGCGCATCAATGGCATAATTTTTTAGCCCGGTATTATATTGTGCCATCGGGATGGTGCGTTTCGCTGTGCTGTCGTATATCCAATGAATAACAGCGGGCGCTTTCTCACCATCAAGATAATCGGGTTGACGGGTAAAAAGGAGATAGCATCCAAAACAGACCAGGTATAATATGAACACGGCTTTATACAGGCGGCAAAAATACATTGAAAATTGCGCTAAAAAATAAACTATGAGCGATCAGGAAAAACGATCTGTTATCATTATTGGTGCAGGCGCAGCCGGTTTAATGGCCGCGAATGAATTAGCCGGGGCGTATCATGTTACTATATTGGAAGCACTTGACCATGTAGGTGGCAGGATACAAACCTTATACGATCAAAAGACGGGTTGTTTTATTGAAGCCGGCGCAGAATTTATTCATGGAAAATTGCCGCTTACATTGTCAGTTGCCACGCAGTCAGGAGCAACTATCCAGGAGGTAAAAGGTGATATGTACCAGGTCTCAGATTGCAACTGGAAAAAACTTGATGAGATCATCGAAGGCTGGGATGAACTCTTGTTTAAGATGGGTTCACTGCCTGATGACATGACGCTCGACGCCTTTCTTGAAATGTATTTTCCGGGCCCCGGATATGAAGCCCTACGACACCATACGCGCGCTTATGCTGCAGGGTTTGACCTTGCTGACCCGGTTAGAGCAAGTGTAAGATCCCTGTATCAAGAATGGTCAAAAGAATTTGATAAACAATATCGAATCAAGGAGGGTTATGAATTTATCATTCAGTACCTGAAAAGACAATGTATAAAAAAAGGTTGCAGAATACTAACAGGGAAAAGAGTAAAACAAATTGACTGGCAAAAAGAGGAGGTAACGGTATACACTTCGGAAAATGAAAAATTTTTTTCGGAGAAAATTATTATTACGCTTCCAACCGGCATACTACAGACCCCTGTTTCCTATGCGTCCATCAATATCACACCGCTGCTTGATAACTATGACCATGCCTGGCAGCAAATTGGTTATGGAAGCGTTCTGAAAGTCGTACTGATCTTTGAAAAAGCTTTTTGGAAAGAACAACATGATAAGATCGGCTTTGTTTTCAGTGATGAAGCCATCCCTACCTGGTGGACACAATTACCATTCGAAGCGCCGGTATTAACCGGATGGCTGGGTGGGCCATCTGCCGTACAATGGGATGAAATGAGTGATGAAAGAATCATTGAACTGGCAATCGGTTCCCTTTCAAAAATATTCAGGATGAACTTTGAGGAGATCATTTCACTTCTTTCACAACATTATATATTCAGGTGGCACAGTTCAAAAACAGCCGGGGGAGCATATAGCTATGAAACCCCTCTGTCGGAACAGGCCAAACAATTGTTGGTAACGCCAGTGGAAAATACCCTGTATTTTGCCGGCGAAGCCTTATACACCGGTCCGTATGCCGGTACTGTTGAAGCAGCATTATCCAGTGCGATGGAGGTGGTTAAAAAAATAGTGGGAACCGGGTAAAGTTTGGTCACTTAGCAGTTCATAGATGGTGGTACTTTTTTTGCAGTAATGATTAAAACAATCATCATGGAAAAAAAGAACCCGGCAGAAAAAGCCAAGAACGAAGAAGAAAAGAATAAACTTAACGAAGTAAAGCCCGAAAAAGAATTTGATGCTGATGAAGAGGTACACAAGACATCGCCCGATCTTATCCAGAAAGAAGATCATCATTTGCCGGTGGATGATGAAGTAAAGGAAGGATAACTGCTAACGGTTATCTCCGTTTTATGCCGTGCTAACCACTTCGGCCGTGTTTTGCGCCTGTGTACAAAAAGGGGCCATTAAGAATAAGCATACAAATATTCGCTGTTTCATAACGCAGTTTTATCCAAGATAAAAAAAACGTTGGTAAAACAGCACACAACAATAACAGGCCCGGAAATTACCAGACCCGTTATTAATAAAATATTTGAGATTTTTAGTCTTCTGTAACCTCCGTAGTTGTAGAACGGCTTACACGACCAGTCGGACTGGTTGAGGTAGTTGTTACCCTTGATCTTCTGGAGCTGCTGCTGAAAAGAAGGATGATCAGGAGCAAAAGCACAACGCCTGCTACCCATAGCCAATTCTGGCTGAACCAGGAGCCAACATCTTCGCCCTTAATTTCTGCCTTTACATCCTGCGCCAGCAAATTACTTTGAAATGCCACCAGCATCAGTACAAATGCGGCCATTTTTCCCTTGAGATTATTTAATACTGTTTTCATAATGGATAATTTTAAACAGGTATTAAAATAATCGTGCCGTACCCGGCTTACACGCTATACACGCTTAAAATGCAGGTAAAAATCATAGGTGTAAGTGGCGTCCGTATTCTTTTTCTTGTCGATATAAATTTCCAATACCAGCGTGTTGCCAAACTGCAGGTTAGAAAATAAACTCTTCTCTTTTGAAGGCATTTCGTAACGGTACGCCATCTTGATCTCATGCATCTTCACAATTTCTGCTGAATAGTCCGCTTTATATTTTTGAGGTGTCAGGCAGTTATCTAACATTTTGCCCATGGCATTCAAGCGAGTTGAATTCCCGAACTTTAAACCCGCTTTTTCCATCCGATTCATAAGAGACCGATCCCAAAAATTTGTTATACCCACCGCTACTCAACTGCCCCAGGAAGTCCAAAGTGGCGCCGCATATTTCTTCCGGCGAAGCGCCTTGCTGGCTTTGGGATGATTGTGCCTTTGTGAAAAAACAGCCGGTAAGGAAAAAAACGGAAAGGATTATTTTTTTCATATGAGCGCTTTTAAACAAGATAATCAAAAACACCAGATTTTTCTATCGT
>JAQBNJ010000035.1 GCA_028288645.1 Sediminibacterium sp. | reverse complement strand
CTTCGCTTTTTCAAAACTGGCATAGCTGATCGCTTCGGCAATACCTCTTCGTCGGAAATTGCTGTCTACTGCCATCTTGGTAAATTCATATATCGTATCGCTCACTTTACGCAGGCCCACCGTACCCGCGACGTTCCCTTCGTAAAGAGCCATCAGGATCGCGCCGCCATTTTTTAATATGGCTTCATCAGGATTTGTCAAAACAAATTCATCAAACGGTTCCATCGTAAAAAATGCTTCGATCCATTCACGGTTGAACTTCTCAAAATAAGGCTGGTGCTCCGGCCGGTAATCAACAATACATATCGGGTTCATACTGTTATTTTTTATGACAACACAAAATTGTTTGAAAGTTTACTATTAAAACAGATTCAGTTTTTGTATTTTTGACTATATCAGATGAGGGAAGGCAATTAGTAATTAGTAATGAATAGTTAATAATTATTGCCGACGAAGCAGCAGCATTATTTATTATTAAACCCTTGAACGATGAAACTTAACGGGGATGATCACCTGTATATGCAGGTGGCAAACGGTCTTGAAAAAATGATTGCTGAAGAAGTGTTGCTGATCGGCGATAAACTTCCCTCTGTGCGGATACTGAGTAAAGAGAACGGGATCAGCATGGGCACTGCGTTCCAGGCATATTATCACCTGGAATCAAAAGGCCTGATCGAATCGAGACCGAAGTCAGGATACTATGTGCGTTTCAATCACAAAAGATTTCCGGCCCTACCCAAAATGATACCGACTGATGCTTTGTCGCACGATGTAAGCGTAAAAGAAATGATCGCGTCACTATATTCGGATATCAGTTCAACCGACGTGATCAATTTTGCATTGGCCGTTCCGGATAGTTCTTTATTACCTGCGGCCAAGATCAATAAATCAGTTATGTATGCGATCCGCAATTCAAAAGATCATTGCATCGGCTATGAACATACACAAGGCAACCCGGAACTGCGTAAACAGATCGCCAAACTTTCTTTTAACTGGGGCGGTAAAATAAAACCGGATGAAGTAGTGGTTACCTGTGGCTGCCTGGAAGCGATCACGCTTTGTTTAAAAGCGGTAACAAAATATGGCGACACGGTTGCGGTAGAGTGCCCTACCTATTTTGGCATTTTCCAGGCGATTGAAAATATGGGTTTGAAAGTTGTGGAGATCTCATCTGACCCGGTGAGTGGCGCCGATCTTGATAGTTTCGAAAAAGCGATCAAAAAATTTCCGATCAAGGCCTGTGTATTCATTCCCAATTATAATAATCCCATGGGAAGTTGTATGCCGGATGAACAGAAAAAAAGATTGGTCAGCATCATCACCAAACACAATATCCCTTTGATAGAAGATGATATCTATGGCGAATTGTATTTCGGAAAGAACCGGCCAAGAACCTGTAAATATTATGACACCAAAGGACTGGTGATGCATTGTTCTTCTTTATCCAAATCACTTACACCGGGTTACCGTATTGGTTGGGCATTACCGGGAAAGTTTACCGATGAAGTAAAACAGATGAAACGCATCCACAATATCAGTTGCCCGAACATTACACAGGCGGCCATCGCGCATTTCCTGCAACATGGCAGGTATGAATATCATTTAAAGAATCTCCGGAAAGCGTTACACACGCAAAGCCTGCGTTACATGCAGGCGGTGATCGATCATTTCCCAGCCGATACAAAAGTGTCGAGGCCGCAGGGTGGATTTATCCTATGGATCGAATTGAATAAAAAGGTCAACACATTCAAACTCCGCAGCGAAGCCATGAAACATAAGATCTCCATCATGCCCGGCAGGATCTTTTCCGTGAGCGCAAATTATTCAAACTGTATGCGGCTGAGTTTTGGAAAACAATTTACAGAGGATACGGAGTATGGACTGATGGTGGTGGGGAAACTGATCAGGAAAATGTTGTGATCACAATTCAAAATTATTTGTTGAACGGTTACTATTTGTATCAAAATCATTTTTATCTTTGGTATCCCAATCATAGATCAACCTTTGTATTAGTATCTACCGAACTCTACACAGACATCTTTTACTGATCCTGTAACAGCATTTTATTGATTTTTTAAAGTTGCCCGAAAAGCAGTAACCCAATTATTAATTATTCACTATTAATTATTAATTGCCGTTTTATGGAAACTTTATGATTTTGAATCTTACAACAGTAAATAGATAGTCTATTTTTATAATATAATCATCCTACATGATTCTACCAAAACTGCAGAGGAAATTGTATGCCGCTATAGGTGTTTGTATTTTCTTTTTTTCGATTGCCTCCTCGGGTCAAACCACTCCTGTTAAGGGAACTATTACAGATACGGTAAGTAAAACGGCTATGCATAACGCCGTTATCTACCTCAAGAACCCGAAAGATTCTTCCCTTGTAAAATACACGCGTGCAGATACCAAAGGTGGTTTTGAATTTGGTTCGATGAGTGAAGGAAGGTATATTATGGTGGTTAGCTATCCTAACTATGTTGACTGGATTGATTCGATCGACATAAAAGGAAGTGCGCCATTGGATATAACTGTTGCACTAACTACAAAGGCCCACCTATTGCAGGAAGTGATCGTGCGGCAGACCATCGCTCCTATCCGCATCAAAGGTGATACGACAGAATATATTGCCGACAGTTTTCATGTTAAGCCCGGCGCCACAGTTGAAGATCTTTTAAAGATCATGCCCGGTTTTTCCGTGAACAGCAAAGGCGAGATCACCACGCAAGGACAAAAAGTACAGAAAGTATTGGTGGATGGAGATGAATTTTTTGGAGATGATCCTACCATGGCCACACAGAACCTGAATGCGAAAGATGTGGCACGTGTACAGGTATACGATAAGAAAAGTGACCAGTCAACCTTAACCGGCATTGACGATGGCAGCAAAGAAAAAACGGTGAACCTTGTCTTAAAAGAAGAAGCCAAAAAAGGATATTTTGGCTCAGTTACTGCCGGATCTGACCTTGATAAATATTACCAGGGTAAGATAGCCGCAAGCAGGTTTACCAGTACTTTAAAAGTTGGTACGCTGATCACTGCTGACAGGACGGGCCGCAATGGGATGAGTTGGGAAGAAGAACAGGATTACGGAGGCATCAGTACTACCGTTGAAAATGGCAGTGTGCAATTCTCCTGGGATGGCGATGAAGAATTTAGTAACTGGCGACAGGAAGGCATACCTGAAAACCTGCAAACTGCTTTTATGCTGAACAAAAAATTCGGCAAACTAAAAAGCAATACAGCGAACAACTATAGTTATAACCACTTAACCCTGGCAGGTGAAGGCAATACAGCTACTAAATACATTTTACCTGATACCATTTATTATAATAACCAGGCACGATCGAACAGCAGTGATAAATGGAGACAGAGTGTGAGTTCAAAGAACGAGTTCAACCTCGATTCGATGACAAGCATAAACATCAATGCAAAGATCAGCAACGGCAAAAATCATAGTTACAGTTTGCAAACCGGTGAATATCTTACAGACAAATTATCTCCGGTAAATAAGAGCAACCGTACCAATACTTCTTCGGGGGATAACAGTAGTAATAAAGTTGATATTTTTCTGAGACGAAAATTAAACAGCGCAGGTACGCGTTCTGTTACACTCAGCACCGGCATCTCAACCAATCAAAATACAAGTGAAGGTTACCTGTATAATAAGACAGATTTTTATTTGAATGGAGCTCCTTCTTCCCAACAGATCATAGACCAACGAAAACTGAATATCAGTGAGAGCAGATCTGTGCAGGCACTCGCCAGTTATCTTGAACCGATCAGCAAAAAAATGTCACTGAACATTAACTATACATTTAACACAAACAACACGGACCAGGATACGCGCTCGTATGAAAAAACAAATGGCAAATATGATTCTTTGAATCTTCTGTTCAGCAATCATTTCCGGTTCATTAATACTTCGCACCGTGGTGGATTTTCGTTTAATTATATAAGCAAAAAACTTACGGCAAAAGCGGGGCTTGCTATCCAGGATCTTGCGCTGAAGCAAACGAATCTTTATAAAGATTCATCGCTGTCAAGAAATTTTACCAATTTCTTTCCAAATGCCAATATGAGATGGAAATTCTCACAATCAGGCAGTATCAATATAAATTACAGTGGCAGCACACAACAGCCATCGTTGATGCAGTTACAGCCGATCGTGAATAATAATGATCCTTTAAATATCGTGGTTGGTAATCCCAACCTGCGGCCGGCTTTCAATCACAATATCTGGTTCAACCTGTCTGATTATAAAGTACTCAGCAACCGCGGTATCTGGGGATATGGCAGCATCTATGTTTCGGAAAATGCATTCAGCAGCAAGAGCGTAGTAAATAGCCAGGGAATACGTACAACTGAAACGGTTAATGTAAATGGCAACTTTAGTTATTATGCCGGCTTCAGTATCAGCAGGCAGATCAAATTCATGAAGTTGGATGTATCGCTTGACCCGGGCATCAGTGGTAACCGGTATGTAAATTTTGTGAATGGACTCGAAAATATTACAAACAGCTTTAGTCCAACACTGGGATTGAGCATACGCAGATCCATTGAGAAGTTAATGAGCTTCGATCTTTCGTATAGCGCTGGGTTTAACCGTTCATCGTCTTCGATCAATTCAGGCGCCGTTACAGAATACTGGACACACCGTGTAAGAACCTATGCTTACTACAAATTCAAAGGGGGATTAGAATTGAATACTGATCTTAATTATAACTATCGCCAGAAATTATCGCCTACCGACAAGAGCAATAATTCAGTGGTATGGAATGCCTCTCTCGAAAAGAAACTGTTTAAGAAAACGGATATTACAGCTATCCTCTCAATAAACGACATTCTTAACCAAAGGATCGGGTTTGACCGGAATATCAGCAGTAACTACGTTACAGAAAACACGTATACTACCGTTCAACGCTATGCATTATTATCACTAAGATGGAAATTCAACAAAAACAGGAAACCATCTGAGGATGATGAATAACGAACAAATAATATCTCGTATGAAAAAAATAACAGGCTTCCTTTCTCTACTCATTGTTGTCATTGCAGGCAATGCACAAACCCAGTTCATTACTGCGGGGAAGATAGAGTATGAAAAGAAATTCAACATCCATAAAGAAATAGAGGATGAACATTGGCTGGATAATGTAAAGGATAAGCTTCCCAAATTTCGTACATCCTTACACAACCTGTATTTCAAGGATGGTAAAACCTTATATGAAAAGGGCACGGACACATATGTAAAGATCCCTTTTATGGGTGATGACAATAGCGTCGACGACATCATATACACCGATCTGAAACAAGGGGTCTTTGCAAAAAAACAATCCGTATTCGACGAAACTTTCCTGATCAGCGATTCGATCCGGAATATCAAATGGCAGATGACGAACGAATTAAGGGATATCGCAGGTTTCGAGTGCCATAAAGCTGTAGGAAAAATACTTGACTCCGTTTATATTATTGCGTTTTATACGGACCAGATCACTGTAAGTGGCGGGCCCTTGTCTTATTGCAATCTTCCGGGTATGATATTAGGGGTTGCCATACCGAGAAGCAACCTTACTTTTTTTGCAACAAAAGTAGAACTGACGGAACCAAAACCTGAAAAATTAGTGCCGCCTGTTGCCAAGAAAAAAGTAACCTACAAAGCATTTACGCAAACTATTCAGAAAGCAATGACCGATGGGGATTGGGGGAGTTACGGAAGGAAAATCGTTATTAATGCTTTATTGTAGT
>JAQBNJ010000003.1 GCA_028288645.1 Sediminibacterium sp. | reverse complement strand
AAGACTAAGCATCAGCAAGAGGTTAAAGGCGATGCCAAGAAACGCAACCAGTCTTACATTTTTTACTTTGTAAGGCCTGTGAAGGTTTGGTTCTTTCTTCCGGAGGATCAGCACCGCTGCGCAGATCATTGCGAAAGCGAACAGGGTGCCGATGCTTGTCATTTTCGTTGCTTTTTCAATGGGCGTAACAGCGGCTACAATGGATGCGATAGCGCCCAGTAGTATCGTGCTTTTCCACGGCGTTTTGTGAACAGGATGGATCGCTGCGAACATGCGCGGCGGCAAAAGGCCATCTTTTGACATATTTAAAAAGATACGCGTCTGCGATAACAGCATCACAAGCATCACCGATATCAACCCGATCACGGCGGCAATTGTGATGAGCAGCGATGCCCAGCCCAACCCTGCAGAATCAAAAGCAGATGCGACCGGCGCGCCAAGATCTATCGATTTGTAATTCACCATACCTGTCAATACAAGGGAGACAAGAATGTATAGTGTGGTACATATGACAAGCGATGCAATGATGGCAAATGGTATGTCTTTGGTGGGGTTGACCGCTTCCTGCGATTGTGTTGACACCGCATCAAAACCGATGAATGCAAAAAATACGATGCCTGCAGCAGTCAGCACACCGGAAAGCCCGTAATGATTTACGCCGGATGAATCCGTTACCCTTGCGGGGACTAACGGGTGCCAGTTTGCCGGGTCAATGTAAAACGCTCCCACACCGATCACGAAGAGCACTGCGGCCACTTTCAACACAACGATCGCATTGTTTACTTTTGCGGATTCTTTAATGCCACGATAGAGGATCCATGTTACAAGCCAGACGATGAGAGCCGCAGGAAGGTTGATGGCGAAGGGGAAAGGAGCGAGGCCTGACTTTGCTGCCAGTTCATTCGCCGTAAAGGGATCATTCACCAGCCACAGCGGGATATGGTTAAGCCCCGCGAGATGCAGAAGTTTTACAAAATATTTTGACCAGCTCACCGCCACCGTAGTGGCGCCCATCATATATTCCAGGATCAGGTTCCAGCCAATGAACCACGCAAACAATTCCCCAACCGTCCCATAGGAATAGGCATAAGCAGAGCCTGATACCGGCAGTATACTTGCGAACTCAGCATAACACAATGCCGCGAACAGGCAACCGATACCTGCGAGGATAAAAGATAATGCCAGGGCGGGGCCAGCATAAAGGTTTGCTGCAACGCCTGTTAACACAAAGATCCCGCCGCCGATCACGGCACCTACGCCAATAGCCGTAAGCTCCCATTTACCGAGAGTCCGCGTTAGTTCGCTTGATTTTATTTCGCTGTTGTAAGCACTGATGGGTTTAACACGTAAATAGTTTTTGGATCGCATAGTTTAGATGTGTTGATTGATTGAGATTTCGTTTGACAGGAGCACTGCTGCCTTTGCATGAATCTCAGTAGTATTAAAAACAGGAATGCGGAAATCATCCTGGCTAATTAATAAGGGGATCTCAGTGCAGCCAAGTACAATTCCTTCTGCTCCTCTTTCAATCAATCCTTCTGCGATCCTGATATATTCTCTTTTTGTTTGAGGCAAGAGAATTCCTTTGCCTAATTCATGGACCAGGGTTTGTTCGATGAAATCGCGGTCTGATTTATTTTCGGGAACGATGGACTCAATCTTGTTTTCGCGGAGTTTTTTTTGGTAGAAATCAAGTTCCATGGTATAGGTAGTGCCGAGCAATCCAATCCTGTTTATCTTTTTTTCGTGGATGGCATTTGCAGTAACTACCCGGATATCTACAAGTGGTATATGTACTGTTTCCGCAACCCGCTCAGCCACGATATGCGCTGTGTTTGCGCAAAGCAGGATCATATCTGCGCCTGCTTCTTCAAGACGCTTCGCTGCATCTGCGAGTAATGCGAAGCTACCGTCCCAGTCATGGGCCGCATTACAGTTGTGGAAAGAATTGAAGTTTACCGAATAAAGCAGGCACTCTGCGAAATTCAGGCCCCCTGCGATCCGGTTCGTTTCTTCGTTGATGATACGGTAGTAATCGATGGTTGAGCTCCAGCTAATGCCACCAACAAGCCCTATTTTTTTCATTTTGATTTATTTAAGTATTCGTAAAAATTCGATAAAAGGCCCCACTTCGTATTCGTACTGTTTAGCCATCACCCGCAGTACCTGAGCGGTATGGGAGAGATCATGTGCCAGCCATGCAGAGAGTACATTTCGCAAAGTGACGGGCCCCAGCTTCGGGTGCATGCCTGTTTTATCCAGGTCAGCCGCAGAAAGCGGATGATCACGCAACGCCTGCAGGTTCTGTTCTCTTACAGAACCAAATTCAGTTAACAATTGAGCCATTTTTTTACTCTTCGTTAATTCAAACTGCCTGCTCATATCGAAATAGGGAAAGTTCTTGTCGCCACTGTCTGATAGGATTATCTGTATCCTGCTGGAAAAATTATTGCTTTCACAAAAGTGCAGGTGACTCACTACATCAAAAGCGCTCCATGTGCCAGGTCCTTCATTTTGCAATAACCATTCATCTGAAAGACCGTGAAGCAAAGCATGGAGCGTTTTTGGTGTGCGTTCCAAAAGCTGCAGGGAAGTTGAAACGGAATACTGTTTCATAAACACTGTTAACTGTTAGAGAATTTTTTTACAAGCCTTTTCGCAGATCTTTCACACGTTCATCAAAACTCATATTCACAGAAAGGGGATTTACCACCCCGGAAAAGAATTGCATCAGTTCCGGTGAATGCGTATGGCTTTTCTGCGTTGCCAGGTTTACATGTACAAGCTTTCCCCACAGCACTGCTTTCAGGATCGTCCGGTCATTTTTCCACATCACGGCTTCAAACAAAAGACTCTTTTCACTATAGGAGACCAGTTGCGTCTGTATGATTACCTCTTCTGCAAGGAAGGCAGGAGAGAGGTAGCTGATCTGCGTTTGCGCGGATACCCATCCGACTGACTGTTCGCGTGCGATACTATAGATATCGAAATCATAATCCTCCAATAACTGGTCGCCGCGGGCCGTCATGAAATAGTCTATATAACGCGAATTGTTCAGATGGTTGAAAGGATCACAATCATGAAAGCGTACTTTCATTTTGCTCTCAAGGGTTTTCTTCAGTTGTGTCATAGTGTGTGGCGTATTTATTTGACGATTCTATAAAATATACCGAACGGTATATTTTATAATAAAAAAAATTAAGATTTTAAATCCATGATCATAGTTTCAAGAAAATCCATCGCTGTCCGCAGGTCGGTTGATTTTCCCGTAACCTTCGCCTGCATTACGGCACCTTCGATCAGTGAGCATAAAATCACCGCGAATCCGGATGGGTTCACATTTGCCTTTATTTCTTTTCTTTCTATTCCCCGTTTTACCTGGTTCTCCACCGAACGTTTCCAGAATGCCCATGCTGCTGCGGCTTTCTCTTTTAACTGTGGATGTGTATCATCTGCTTCAGTGGATGTATTCAAAATGGGACAGCCGGGCTGAAGGAAAGGGATCTTTAAAAAATTACGGTACACACGCGGGTAAGCGAGTAATCGTTCAATTGCATTTTCATTTGAGAGGATCCTGTTTTTCATGTACAGGGTCACCTTCTCAAAATTGTAATCGAACGCCGCCAGGGCAACTTCATCCTTGTTGGCAAAGTTTCCGTAGATACTGCCTTTTGTCAGGCCGGTTGCTTCTGTAATATCCAGCATAGAGGTTCCCGCATAACCTTTTGCATTGAAGATCGGTGCGGTCTTTTCAATGATAAACCTGCGGGTACGTTGTGCTTTTGACAAGGCCTCTTCCATAACTAATGTCAAATGTACAAAAATAATACCGTTCGGTATATTTATTTTTTTTACTTAAATAAAGAAGCGGTGAGTTCCAGTGATCTCATTTTTTTATGCTCATCGAACAGGTGCGAGGCTACCATGATCTCATCAATGCCGGTCTGGTCAACAAAGGATTGTAATGATTTGCGGATCGTTTCTATATCGCCTAAAAAAGCGTAACTCAACATTTGCCTGACACCCTGTTCTTCTCTTTCTGTCCAGATTCCATCCATTGATTCGACAGGTGGTGGCAGGGGTCTGCGATCGTTGCGGAACAGGCCAAGCGCCAGTTGGTAGAAAGAAGTGGCGAGGCGGTTTGCTTCTTCCGTTGTATCTGCAGCGATGACATTGACACAAGCCATTGCATAAGGTTTTTCGAGATATTGAGAAGGTTTGAACTGTCTGCGGTATACAGCCAACGCTTCATGCAATTGCGCCGGTGCAAAGTGGGAGGCGAACGCGAAGGGTAATCCCAGCATTGCTGCGAGTTGTGCACTATAGGTACTTGAACCCAGCAACCATACCGGCACATTTGTATCCTGACCCGGAATGGCTTTTACTTTCGCATCTTTTTGAGGTGGGCCCAAATAACCCAATAGTTCCATCACATCAGCCGGAAAACCATTGATGTCTCCCTGTAAACTTCTTCGAAGTGCATGCGAGGTAACAGGATCTGTTCCCGGCGCCCGGCCGAGGCCTAAGTCAATGCGGCCCGGATACAAAGATGCGAGTGTTCCGAATTGTTCGGCAATAACAAGCGGTGAATGATTAGGCAACATAACTCCACCGGAACCCACGCGAATGGTGGATGTACCGCCGGCCACAAAACCGACAAGCACAGCGGTTGCAGCAGATGCCACACTTTCCATGTTGTGGTGCTCGGCAAACCAGTATCGCATGTAACCTGATTTTTCGGCATATTGTGCGAAGGCAAGACTTCTCCGGAATGCAGGACCTGCGGAACTATCACCCTGTAAGATAGTTGCGAGATCCAAAACCGATACAGGAATATCTGAAAGTTTTTTAATCGTCATCATTATCACTGCTTAACACGGGAGCGGTAATAAAGTTCGCATTTGTGGCAGTGAAGCTACCGGCGGTTTTTAAAAAGATTTGATCAGGTAAGTTATTTTTGGCAATTATACCCATTTACACGCACGATAGTACAAGTCGTTGGTAATATGCAAAATCCGATCGCAGAGATCAACTCATTCCGGTTTAGAGGTTTGACACTGACACAAAATGAAACGGTCTTGACCGCACAAGCAACAAATGGCACTCAAATTTTCAACGCAACTATTGAAACATTTACGTCAAGCTCACTTGTATATTCTTACACGCAGGTTGATGCTTCAAGCGGAGTTACCTATCGGTACAAAGTTTCACTTGGTAATTAATGAAATGCTAGTTTTTGTGGCGGGCTTTTCATTACAAAAGCTTTTTTTTTTGCACGATTGCGATTGTATCTTTCGATAACACCTGACAGCCGATGTCATAACAGAAGTAATAGGTGATGTTATTGATAACCTTAAGGTGAGTGAAGTACGTGAAATTAAATCCATACACGAAGACGCGATCCCGTTCTACTTCAATTGTCGTTTGTGGCAGCGTAGAAAAATTGCAAGATTTTCCGGTTTCGTCGCAAACTGAGATTGATAGAATGTACCATTGTCGAGACGCTTCTATTGAGTTCATAGTGGTGGTTGCTCCGGCAGAAGGCATTGCAGAATTTCTTGTCGCTTCTGCCCTGGATTTGCTTATCGCAATACGTACAATACTTTGGGTCTTGCTGAATGATCACACAAACGTGATTTAGTTGTGAATGAATGTTTGTATGAAGTATAGAAGATAGCAGGAGAGGAGATAAGGGAGGGAGAAGTGTCAGATAGGGCCATCAATGTGGATGCATACGAAATTCATCTGAAAGATGGCAGGGGTAAAAACCCCTGTTTTGTCAAAAGTTATTCAGAAAGAAATACGAAATGTAGAATAATAACTATGTGTTTTCACCCATTTTTTCTTGATTATAAAAATTGCGTGAAAACACAGTTTCATCAGTCATGCAAACTGATACTTTTGTTATAACCTAAACAAATTAAAATGAAAAAAACATATCACCTGCTTGTTAGTATCGGGATAATACTCGCAAGCGCAATTATCTTCTATTCTTGTAAAAAACAAGACAATCAAACAGAAGACGATGTTTCAGTATTCAGAACCGCAGTAGAGGTCTGGCAGAAACAAGAAAGTATTACAGCTAATCCAGCACAAAAAGCAAAAATTACAGCTGTTGTCGAGAAGCTCAATTACTCATCGGCGGCTCGGTTAACCAATCTGGATGGTGGCATCGAGTTCATCATTGAAGTTTCTGATTTATTGAACAGGAAGTCTCAATTTTTAAGTCTACTAAAAAATAACGATCAGTATAGTTTGAAAGGCATTTATCAGTCCACCAGCCTTTCCCTGATAAAGAATTTCTTTGTGAACAGAACAATTCAAAAAAACGATACTATCATGTTAAGAACTCTCGATCGTTATCCGATTGCTGCATGGACTACTAATTACAAAGGTCTTGTCGAGTTCCAGGGAAAATCTGTTAGAAAAGGAGAAACGCCTGATTTTACACACGAGGCTCCATCGAGAATGCCTCGATTAAATTACATACAAGATCCTGACCAATGTATTGATTGGTACTGGGTTTATTACAATGAGGCTACAGGACAGATTGTTGCGATCTTTTATGATGGCAGCACAGGCAAGTGCGGGGACGGCGGCGG
>JAQBNJ010000525.1 GCA_028288645.1 Sediminibacterium sp. | reverse complement strand
ATTTAGAAAGGCAGGTAGCCAAAGGCACACTTTCTGCAGAACAAAAACAATCCGCATTAGCAAATCTTTCCACGCAAACGGATATTGCAACAGGGGCTGCTTCGGCCGGGCTGGTTGTAGAAGCTGCTACGGAAAACATAGACCTTAAATTAAAAATATTCAAACAACTGGATGAAGTGGCTCCTGCAGGCGCTATCCTTGCAAGTAATACTTCTTCTATCTCCATTACTAAGATCGCTGCGGTTACCAAAAGACCGGGATTGGTTATCGGTATGCATTTTATGAATCCTGTGCCGGTGATGAAACTTGTAGAGATCATTAATGGATATGCCACGGAAAAAGAAGTGACAGAAAAAATTGTTGCATTGAGTACGCAATTGGGCAAGATCCCCTGCGTGGTAAATGACTATCCCGGTTTTATCGCCAACCGTATTTTAATGCCCATGATCAATGAAGCTATTTATAGTTTATACGAAGGCGTTGCAAGCGTGGAAGCGATCGACACGGTAATGAAACTGGGCATGGCACATCCGATGGGGCCCTTACAACTGGCAGACTTTATCGGCCTTGATGTATGTGTAAATATCCTGAATGTTTTGTATACCGGTTTTGGTAACCCGAAATATGCACCTTGCCCTTTGCTGGTTAACATGGTTACCGCGGGTAAGTTGGGAGTGAAAAGCGGCGAAGGATTTTATCAATATACACCGGGAAGCAAAGAATGGATGGTGAGTGGGAGGTTTAGGTAATTCTTTTAAAAATAATTGATAACTACTGCTTATGTTTTTTGTACTCTCCAAAGTTTTACTTTTTCTACTCTTCCCTTTCTCCTGGATCATTGTTTTACTGATATGGAGATGGCGCAGTAAAAATCAAAGAACTAAAAAACGGTTGCTTGTGCTTGTCATCAGTATCCTTATCCTATTTACCAATCCCTTTTTATATCGTACAATCGTGATGTTATGGCAACCCGCTCCTATTCAATTGACAGCCAATCGCAAGTTTGACGCGGGAATTGTTTTAGGGGGATTAGCGGGATACGACAAAAATGGCCAAGGCCATTTCGGCAATAATGCTGACCGGTTTATACAGATTGCTAACCTTTATCATCGAAACATTATCAACAAAATCATTGTAACCGGGGGCACCGGTAATCTTAACCAGAATGACCTGCCTGAAGCCCCTTTTCTAAAACAGGAACTAATATTCAATGGCGTACATGATTCAGATATTATCATTGAAAGCCTGTCAAGAAATACTTCTGAAAATGCTATCTTCTCAAAACGCATCAGCGATTCAACAGGACTGAAACCGCCTTTTATACTTGTTACCTCTGCTTTACATATGCGACGATCTGCCAGTGTATTTAAAAAAGTGGGATTTGATTGCATCCCCTTCCCTTGCGATTATAAGGTAACACCACAAAAATTTGCACTGGAAGATGTGATCATTCCGAATATCTCGTTACTCAATCATTGGGGTGATCTTTTAAAGGAGATGGTGGGTCTATGTGTTTACCGGCTAACGGGAAAAGCATAACCGTCTTACGCAGTCTTGCTCTTTTGTATGTCTAACGAATGGATCTCTTTTAATTTATAGAGTACCTCATCCAGTCTCGCTTTTGGGATGCCGATCTTTAATAAACAGAATAACTGCATTTCCTGTCCCATTACACTACAGCCAAATTGTTTTACGATCATCATCACTTCATTCATCAATGTATAATCAAAATGCAGTTCATACATTACTTCGATCGGTTTCTGTACTACCGGGATCAGCTGGAGAACCATGGCTGTGGCTGATTTGTATGCCTGTATCAAACCGGGCACGCCTAATAAAGTACCGCCGAAATACCGTACAACGATCACTGTGATATTGGTAAGCTGTTTGCTGTCTATCTGCCCCTATATCGGCCTGCCTGCAGTTCCTGAGGGTTCACCATCGTCGCTTACCCTGAACTGGTTGCCGTCCCAGCCCAACCTGTAAGCAAAACAATGATGCACTGCTTTGGGATGTTCTTTTTTCAGTTGCTGCAAATACTGTTTGCAATCTTCAACGCTTTGTACAGGATAGGCATAGGCAATAAACTTACTGCCCCTGTCTTTATACTCGGCGAAAGAAGCTTTTTCTATGGTCTGATAATATTCCGGATCACTCATAATGTATCACCAAATGCAATGAGATAAATAGCAACCAATGATAGAGCGATACCGAGCCAATTGATCTTTGATAATTTTTCTTTAAAGACCAGCCAGGCCACAACTGAACTGAACAAGACAATGCCCATATTATTTACCGGTATGCTTGCACTGCTCTGCCACGGACTTTGTTTCAAAAAACGAACTAGGCACCAGATGGAAAAATAATTCGGTATGCCAATGATGATGCCTGCGAGCAAATGTTTAAAGGCGAATATTTGTTTCCCCCTTGCATATTGAATCAATAAAAGTAAGGAGCCGATCACTGCCGCAGATAAAAAACCACTGATCAGGTAGGCGTTTTTATTTTCTTCCGTTACATATAGTTTCTGTACATGATTGATCAATGCATCTAACAAACCACTGCCAATAAACAGCACAACAGGCAATACATATTCCCATTTTTTTATGCCTGCCTCAAGTCCGGACTCCTGTTGTTTGCTTTGGTAACAGGTTAGTACTACTGCTGCCAGCGCAAGGATCACTCCGGCGAGTTTCCAACCTGCCACGGATTCTCCATAGAGGTACACGGAGAGAACAACCGGTATGATCAGCGATAATTTATTGGCCACCGAAGCAACCGCCACGCCGATCTTCTGCGCGGTGATACCCACAATATTAAAAATGGAAACAAACAATACACCCATCACACAGGCCCATTTAAACCATGGTGTATCCATGGTTGACGCATTCACAGGAAATGATCCGTTTACAAAAGACCCGGTGATCACACAAGTGATATAGTTAAAAACGATGGCCTGGAAAATATTTACTTTGTATTTTTCACATACTTTAAAAGCGAGCGTGAGGTAACTGGTTAGTATGATGCTTCCTGCGAGATAGAACATTAGTGGTTGATTGGTTTACTTGTTGATTGGTTGATTGGTATAATAATGAATATGATCTGTTGATATTTTTTCTGTTCTGTCGGCCTGCAGTTTAGTCAGCAAAGGCGCGGATAACCCACCGGGGATGGTCATTTCTTCATTGGTTATTACGCGTGCCTCATCCCATAAACCTGCATCAATAAAAGATTGCAGGAGTTTTGTGCCGCCCTCTATAAGAATACTTTGCAAACCGAGTTCATAGGCAATCGTTACTATTTGCTCAACGATCCCTTTTTCTTTGTTTATTTGACGATAAAGAATATTATTATTCTATTAATGTTTTTCCGCTTTAAAAATGATCGTCTTATGTTGCTGATCAAATTTTTTAAAATGCGGGGGTAGGCGTATCGACATATCAAATACCATTCTTACCGGATCATTTCCCCGCCATA
>JAQBNJ010000522.1 GCA_028288645.1 Sediminibacterium sp. | reverse complement strand
TTGGGTCGGTTGCATTATTAGCAAACCAGAATACATCGATCCTGATCACATCCTGGTTATAGGCAGGGCTGAGCCAGAAAGTATTACTTTTTGCAGCATATATCTCACAACAGAATGCGCCTGTATTTTCCGGGCCGGCGTTGTAGAAGGTCAACAGGTCGTTCATTACATTTTGCGATTGAGCGATATCGATCCAGAGTTCCGTGAACCATACCGGAAAAAGTTTATCACTCATCTGGTTATCCATTGGCAAACCGGTATACCAATCATCGGCAAATTGTTGTGCGCCTTTGTTTTCATTGGTAGGTGTGTCAACCGTAACAAACGCATCACAGATCAGGGGCAGTATTTCCGGATAAAAAGCCAGGTCCACTCCTCTAACGATCGCCTGGTATTCTGCGGTATCGCCCATCAGGTTTTTTAACCAGTTGGGCCATTGGCCAATGGCGGTAAATAATAAGTCTGCTCCTAATGTGGCAAGCATTGGGCTGTTAAAAATATAAGGAACCTCCTGGTAAGGTTTTAATGGCAACACCGGCTTGCCCATTTTTTGATATGCCTGTGCGGCCCATGCGGCGGCTCCCGCCTGGTCAGTTCTTTGCGCCTGCCATACAACTGTTTTAGAAACATTACTCTGCGGCCACCATATTAAACGCGTGTATTGTGTTTGATTGAGGAATGTTTGAAAACTGGGTTTGCCAGTACTGCCGTTACCAAAAAGATCTATCGCGCAATTGGCAACTGTTGTAATATCTTCCTGTCCTTTGATATAGAATTTGGGTTCGCATTGAAATGTTGCTGAAACGATCACTCCAAAAAGCCCCATCGTAGCCACTCCCGCTCCAAAAAAAGGATCGTCGAGGTTTCCGTCTGCCGGTTTTGAAAATGTTTTGAGTGTTGCCGTTCCATTTTCACAGCTGATAATATCAATGCTTAACAATGCAGTTTCAAATGAATAGGTAGTAGAACCGCCGGAAGAAGCCGTTGATAAAAAACCACCGACAGTCTGATGCGTAATACCACCCAGGTCAGGCAGGGCAAGTCCTTGCTGATCCAATTGATACAACAAAGAATTTTCAATAGTAGAAATACCGGTGGGATCAAATGGGTCTATTCCGAGATGGCAACCCGCCTGCACAGTAACCGTACTGCCGCTGATCTGCACACCAAACATTTTTGACAGCAGTACAAATTTATAACTCTTACCGCTTGCTGATTTTTGCTGTATCTCAAGGTTACCGATCAATGGGAATGAATGGGCGGCTCCGCGTACACAGATGATCTCGTTATTGGCTTTTGCCCCGTTCACAAGATCCATCACATCTGCATTGCTTTCGGGCAGCCAATAGGTTGCTCCATTTACAATTGTACTTGTCATAGTTAGTTTGGGTTACAGGTTAAATCAATTGAATGCCACGGAACGGATCGCACACGTGTTACAGGAAAGTGAAAATGCAGGGGGTGCACCAACTCTCTAATATAGAGGAATAATATTATACTTGCAATCTTTAGGCTAATTAATATTTTCAGGCGTTTTAATACAGGGAATAATTGAACCACAATAGGCACAACTTGTTCCGCCAAAGGCGTGGATAGAAACATAGGCTTCGCATAGTTTTTATTATTCTTCGGGTAATAGCGCAATCAAATTATTTACAAGCGTCTTTTGTCCATCATTGAAAATTTTTAACACAAGGAAAATTTTAAAAGAACATCCTTTAGTAATTGCGAATCAAGGTTTGAATAGAGCCATCGGCTCGGTTCATTTTGTAGCAACGGATTTTAATCCGTTGATTGTAGTTCGCCCCCTGGTCCGGGAGTGCCGTAGGCATGGTGCATATATGGCCCGAACCTACGATTCTCCTCTAATTTGTTATTTTTTTATCCAACGGATTAAAATCCGTTGCTACAAAATGGATCGAGGCTACGATATTAATTAGCCAATCTTTACAGCTTAACAACCCATTAAAATATTTTCCCTTACCTTTGCGGCATTCATATACTCTCTCTACAGACTGATCACTCTTCCGTGACAAAGTTTCATCAAGTCAATTACGGGCAGGCTATATACCATCTGAGCAATTTCAGATGTGCATTTATTTAAATTATATACTTTGTTATTCAAGGAATTAAACCTCGTTGAGCCCATATTAAAGGCGCTCGAGACTGAAGGTTACACAACACCGACACCTATCCAGGAACAATCGATCCCTATCGTTTTACAGGGGCGTGACCTTTTAGGCTGTGCACAAACCGGCACCGGCAAAACAGCCGCATTCGCCATCCCGATGCTTCAATTACTGGATGCTTCTAAAAAAGCAAACCCAACCAATAAAGGCATCAAAGCTTTGATCTTAACACCAACAAGAGAACTGGCTATTCAAATTGACGAAAGTTTTGCAGCTTACGGCAAGAACCTGAACCTGAAACACCTCGTTATTTTCGGCGGTGTATCACAGGGGCCACAAACTTCTGCATTACGCGGCGGCGTGGATATATTGATCGCCACACCGGGCCGTTTGCTTGACCTGGTTCAGCAACGTTATATCAATCTTTCACAGATAGAAATATTTGTGTTGGATGAAGCCGACCGTATGCTGGATATGGGTTTTATACATGATGTAAAAAAGATCGTTACCATTATCCCATCAAAAAGACAAACACTTTTCTTCTCGGCAACTATGCCAACGGAGATCGCAAAATTGTCGAACACGATTTTGAACAATCCTGCTAAAGTAGAAGTGACACCTGTTTCTTCAACTGCAGAAACCATTCAGCAATCGATGTTCTTTGTTGAAAAAGAAAACAAGAAACATTTACTGATCCACTTATTGAAAGATAAGGCGATCAAAAGTGCGTTGGTGTTCACACGTACCAAACATGGCGCAGATAAAGTAGTAAAAGAACTGAGCCGTGCAGGTGTAGGTGCGGAAGCAATACATGGAAACAAATCGCAGAACGCGCGTCAGCGTGCCTTAAGTAATTTCAAATCTGGCCATACACGTGTATTGGTTGCAACCGATATCGCCGCAAGGGGTATTGATGTTGATGACCTTTCGCACGTGATCAATTTCGAATTACCGAATGTGCCTGAAACCTATGTACACCGTATTGGCCGTACAGGCCGCGCGGGTGCAAGTGGTATCGCATTGTCTTTCTGTGATATGGAAGAAAAAGAATTCCTGCGTGATATTCAGAAACTCATCAGCACATCCGTGCCTGTTGTAACTGAACATCCATATGCCATGAGCGATACATCACTCACTACTTATAAATCATTACCACAGAAACCTGTTCAAAGGCATCATCCGAATACACAGAGAAGGTCGTTCAGGGGTGGTGATAGCAGGAGATATTCTTCCGGCAACAATGCATCAGCAAGGAATTATTAATTTGTTTCAATAAAAGAAAGACAGGAAAAAAAGAGTCCCGCAAAAAAATGCGGGACTCTTTTTTCTTTGCGCCTTTGCTTCTTGGCGCCTTTGCGTGAAATACCCGCTTCGCATTGAGCAAGACTGCAATTGGTTTGAGTGAATGATTTCGCTTAATTTAGTAACATGTTAAAACAAAATATTCTCCTCGCATTTTTATTGCTTGGCATCTCATCATTCAGTCAGAAAAAAACCACTCAATCTTATTTCCCACCTGCTTTATCCTGGGAACAAAAAACGCCTGCCGAATCAGGATTGAACACTGATAAAATAAACGAAGCCATCGCATTCGCTAAATCAGCCGAAACAAAGAACCCGCGTAACATGGAGATCAGCCATTACCAGAGTTTTGGCAAAGAACCTTTTGGTGAAGGCATCGGGCCATTTTCAGAACGCGGTGATCCAACCGGTGTCATTGTTTACAAAGGATATATTGTTGCCAGCTGGGGCGAACCTTCGCGTTGCGATATGACGCACAGTGTGACAAAAAGTTTTTTATCCAGTGTGATCGGCGTAGCTGTTGACCAGGGCCTGATCAAAAATATAAATGATATGGTTGCAGATTATGTTCCGCCGATAGAATTATTTACACCCGGGCAGGTAAATCGTTCTGCGGACTTAATAGGCCAACCGCAATTATTATATCCATTCGCAACTACGCACAACAAAACACTTACCTGGGATCATATGCTAAGACAAGTAAGCGATTGGGAAGGAACTTTATGGGGCAAACCCGAATGGGCCGACAGGCCGGATGCAGATGCATCCAAATGGATGAACCGGAAAAGAAATGCACCGGGTACGGTGTATGAATACAATGATGTTCGTGTGAATGCATTGGCGCTTGCTGCCACAAGTGTATGGAGAAAACCATTGCCGCAAATTCTCAAACAATATATCATGGACCCGATCGGTGCATCTAATACCTGGCGGTGGACGGGTTACCGCAATGCATGGATCGTTCTGGATGGACAACCTGTACAATCCGTGAGCGGTGGCGGGCATTGGGGTGGCGGTATGTTCATTAACGCATATGATATGGCAAGATTTGGTTTACTCACCCTACACAGGGGCAACTGGAACGGCAAACAGCTGTTAAGCGAACAATGGGTGAAACAGGCATTAACACCAACTCCTGCTAAAACCGATTATGGCTATATGAACTGGTTCCTTAATACGGATAATAAATTATTACCCAGTGCACCGGCTTCCGCTTTTATGCATGTAGGCAATGGTAACAATATTATTTATGTGGATCCCGAACATGATATCGTTGCCGTGGTAAGATGGATCTCAGATATGAAGTCGATAGATGCCACTATTAAAAAAATACTGGAAGCGATCAACAAATAAAACATTGTATGAAATTCTGTGGTTTCAATCGGTTGCATTGATTTTAGAGAGGATAAAGGTCTTTTATCTGAATAATATCTTTACCTTGTTTCTCCAATATCCCGTTTGTGATGTTACCGATTTCCGATACAGATTTTTTTCACGACATTCATTTTCTTCAATCTATTGCCTCTTCTATACAGGAAGGCGTTATCATACTTGACCACCGCGGCACGATCGTAAGTTTTAATGAACAGGCCAAAAACATTTTGAATTTACGCAAGGATCAGTTGCTTGACAGATCGCGCACACAAAGTTTATGGAACGCAGTTCATCTTGATGGATCTATCGTACACAGCCACGAACTTCCTGTAAGCATTACACTCAAAACCGGTAACCCGCAAAACAATGTGATACTAGGTGTTGTAGCAGCTGATAACCCTTTAAAATGGCTCTCTGTAAATTCAAGGATGATCAAAACAACCGATGATGAGGTATTTGTTTTTGCCACGTTCATTGATGTTACCAAACTCATTCTAAGTAATCAATCCTTATATGCTGAGCAGGAAAAACTGAAAGCAAGCGAAGAAAAATTTTCCCAATCCTTTCACTACTCTTCTATCGGCATGGCCATCGTATCAACAGAGGGTGGCCTGCGTGATGTAAATGAATCTTTCTGCAAAATGCTTGGTTATACACGTGAACAGCTTTTGCAGAGATCTTTCCAGGATATTACCTATCCTGAAGATCTTGAAAAGGATCTCAGCCTTGTAAAAAAAATGCTGGAAAAGGAAATTGAAACTTACCAGCTCGAAAAAAGATATGTCCACAAAACCGGAAATGTTGTCTGGGCATTGCTTAGCGTTTCGCTTGTGTTGAATTCGTCAGGAGAACCTCAGTTCTTTATTTCGCAGGTGCAGGAGATCACCGAACAAAAAAAATTAAACAGGTGGCTTGAGGACAGGAATGTTGAATTATTGAAAACACAAACGGCACTTAAAAGAAAGATCAGCCAGCTGAAAGATTTCGCCGGCATCATTACGCATGATGTGCGCGGCCCTGCGGGAAATATTAAAAGAATGCTGGAACTCTATGAAACCGCTGCGGACAAAGAAACAAAGGATACCGCATTCAACTACCTGAAGAAGATCAGCTCCGACCTTACAGCGAACCTGAATGAACTGGTCCATGTTTTACAGATCCATCTTGAAAAAGATATTCCACATTCGGATTGTGATTTTAGTGCGATCACCAGCAGTGTCTGCCTGCAATTACAGGACAGCATCAATCAAAAACATGCACAGATCCTCACCGATTTTGCATTGCCATCCATCAGCTACCCGAAGATCTATTTGCAAAGTATTCTCTACAATCTCATTAGTAATTCCCTGAAATATACGCATGAAGGTGTACCGCCTGTTATCAGGATAGCCAGTTTTTCAAAAGACAATTATTCTTATTTATCGGTATCTGATAATGGATTGGGACTTGATATGAAGAAATTCGGCAAATTATTGTTCCAGTTCCAGAAAAGCTTTCATTCCGGTTACGACAGCAAGGGCATCGGCCTTTACCTGGTCCGCAACCAGGTAGAAGACCTTGGTGGATCCATTACTGCTGAAAGTGAGGTTGGAAAGGGCATCAGTTTTACGATCAGGTTTTAACTGATAAAAACCTGCTGTATTTTTCACAAATCCCCTATTTTTGCGCCCCACCGCGGATGTGGCGAAATTGGCAGACGTACCAGACTTAGGATCTGGCGCCGTAAGGCATGCAGGTTCGACCCCTGTCATCCGCACATACTGATTTTCAATCAGTTAGACAAAATCCGCTTCGGCGGGTTTTGTATTTTTAGCCTATTGTCAAACAATCGTCAAACAAAGCGATAAAACAAACACTGAATTCCAGTAAGTTCTGTTGTAAGAGATTCTAAATTGAAATCAACCGTTTGTGTTCCGCTTTCTGAAACGGTAACCATTTTCTCCATCAATTTTTTATACCCTTCATAACTGACACTTATTTTGTAAGTACCCGGTTTCTGTTTTGAAAAAAGAAAAGTACCATCCAGTTTTACAAACACCATCGTTTTGACATCACCCAGTTTTGCAGTAGCGCCAACAAGGGGTTCGCGGGTATTGGCATCTACCACTTTACCTTTTATATGCTGGGCGAATGAAAAAGAAACGTTAGCAGGAAAAGTAAAAGAAGAAAGGTCTTCTTTAGCATTAGGTTTTGGAACAGAAGCATGTCTTGGGTTTTAATAATCGCAAAACACAGAATTATTTATAAGAATATACTTCTGTTTTTAATTGTTATTATTATCATAACTATTCGGTAATGATTTGATAACCGTTCCCACAGAATCTATACAGAATGAGTAATCAGCAATGATAAAAAACCAGGCTCACATAATTGTTACAGAATTTACATTTACATTTAGTTCAAATTAAACTTATGAAGAATGCCATTCTTTTTACCTGCTTCGCATTACTGACATTAACGGCGCAGGCACAACCTAAAAATTATAGTTTCGATAAAAAGATCGCGCTTCCCGGCGATGGCGGTTATGATTATCTTTCTATTGATGCGGTCAATAATAAATTATATGTTTCCCATGGCACGGCAGTGAACGTGATAGACCTTGCAACAGAAAAATTGGTTGGAACCATCGCCGATATGAAAGGTGTTCATGGCATTGCTATTGCCAATGACCTCAACCGTGGCTTTATCAGTGATGGAAGAGGAAATTCAGTGGTTGCTTTTGATCTGAAAACATTTGAGAAGATCGCCACCATTCCTGTCAGTGGTAATGGCCCCGATGCAATTATGTACGATGCTTTTTCCAAACAGGTATTTTCTTTTAACGGCGAAAGTAAAAATGCTTCTGTGATAGATGCTGTTAATCTAAAACAAACCGGGACAGTTGATCTTGGCGGTGGCCCTGAGTTCGCTGTGCCCGATGGGCATGGCCTCATCTATAATAACCTGGAAGACAAGAACAGCCTGAATGTAATTGATGCAAAGACATTGAAAGTAATTCGTAATTATCCGTTATCTCCCTGCGGCGCCCCTACCGGTTTGGCACTTGATGCAAAGAACAAACGGCTTTTTACTGTTTGCCGTGAAAACAAAGGAATGAGCGTAGTGGATGAAGTAAGCGGTAAAGTGATCACAACACTATCGATAGGCGCAGGTGTGGATGCGGTAGCCTATGACCCGGCAACAAAACTTGTTTTTTGTTCCAATGGTGATGCAACAACAACGATCTTTCACCAGGATTCAAACGACGCCTATACATTAGTGCAAACGCTTGCAACACAAGTTCGTGCCAAAACGCTTGCCCTCGATGCCAATACACATAAGATCTATTTGAGTGTGGTGGATATGGATGCAAATCGTAAAGCAATACCAGGCAGTTTTTCGGTGCTGGTTTATAAAATGAATTAACCAGAATTTTTAGAGTTACTGTTCACATGAATACACGGAGGCAAATCGGTTTGTTTATTTTTATTATTGTGCTTTGTTCTCCTGTGACAGCACAGGATACTGCTTTTCATGCAAAAAAACCTGCCAGGCAATTTATATTACCGGCAACAGCTATCGTATATAGTGTTGCGTCATTATCGTTGCAGCCTTTAAAGGATCTTAATGTTTTCGTTCAGCGTAATACAATGGCGCCAACCTCTCATCACACAAATATTGACGATTACCTGCAATATGTCCCTGCTTTGGCCGGCCATGTTTTTAGTATAATAGGTGTTAAGGGAGAACATCGCCTGTTTGACAGGCTGCTGATTGATGCAATGGCAGGCGGTGGAGAAACGGTAGCCGCCTTCGCCTTGAAAAGAATCACACATGAAGAGCGTCCTGATCATTCGGATAATTATTCATTCCCCTCGAACCATGTGGCTGTTGCATTTGCATCGGCAGAATTGTTACGCATGGAATATGCGAAAGTATCATCATGGTATGGAATCGGCGGATATGCTGTGGCAGGTCTTACAGCCTACTTACGGCTATATAACAATGCCCATTGGTTTGGAGATGTAATTGCCGGTGCGGGAATAGGGATATTTTCTGCAAGAGCTGCCAACCTTATGTATCCCTGGGTGCGTAAACATATTTTTAAAAGAAAAGTGCCCGTACACGTCCCGGAATAGATATTCCTTTATTTACTAAGCAATATTCAGAATGTCTACAAACTCAACCAGTAACTTGAGTCCATTAATCATTAAAAAACAAATTATATGAAAAAGACAATCTTGGCAGTTTTACTTGGCTCGGTTCTGTTTGCAGGAATCACCATTGCCCAGGATCTCAAAGAAAAAGATGTTCCTGCTGTTGTAAAAACCGCTTTGGCTAAAAAATATCCGGCTGCCTCTAAAGTAAGCTGGGAAAAAGAAAAAGGAAATTTTGAAGCAAACTGGGGCGGAAAATCCGGCGAAGATAATTCGGCTGTATTTACGCCTGCAGGCGCATTTGTAGAACTGGTACAGGCAATACCTATATCGCAATTGCCTGCAAGTGTTGCACCGTATGTAAAGCTGCATTACAAGGGTGCAAAGATCATAGAAGCCGGCAAATTAACTGACGCATCAGGTAAACATATGTTTGAAGCCGAGATCAAAGGCAAAGACCTGATCTTTGATGAAAAAGGAAATTTTATCAAAGAAGACTAAAACTGTTTTTCATATGCACGTTGGTTTTGGAGGTGGCCCCAATCGGGTCACCTTTTTTATTAATTGCCTTGCGGTGGATTATTCAGGAAATTATTATCATCTTCTTTAGCCTTTTTAAACTCCAGTTTTCCAAATTTATAACTCAGGCTGATGCCAAAAGAACGGTAAGGAACCTGGCGAAGATTGTAAGAATAGTAGTTAGGCGTGGTAGTCGTTGTTACCTGTTGAATATATTGGCTGAATGGATTGGTGGCAGTAAAACCGAAGCTCACTTTTTTATTCAGGAAAAACTTGCGTAAAGCAAATGTGTAAGCGAAGAATTGTGGTTGCTTTCCCTGGATATTATTTACGGCGGTATTATAATTACCAAATCCTTCCAATACAAGATTGCGGGGCAACTGGTAAGTTGCATTCAGGTTAAAACGCGCATCAAAACCATTGGTCACATGGTTGGCGCTCAGTTCATTTACCACGCGCCGGTTCGACATAAATATATTCGTGCGCAGTGAAAGTTGCTTGGTTACCGGTATAGAACCTGAGATGCTGATACCCGTCCTGTTTTCCAATCCGATGTTCTGCCGGTTGGATACGGACACGTTCGAATAAATTGAATCGCCGATCTTATAAGAAGGATAGAACACCGTGTAAGGTTTGATATCATTGCTGTTGAATCTTGATACCAATGAAATATAAATACTCCCGCCGCCGTCAAAATTCTTATTAAACCCAAGTTCAAAATTATTTCCAAGTTCTGGCTGCAGCAAAGGGTTACCTGTGCTGATGTTATAGGGATCGGCAAGATTCACAAATGGATTGATCTCTCTATAATCAGGCCGCTCTATCCTGTGGCTGTAAGCGAGTTTAAGTGATCTGCCATTTTCGAAATTGTGCGATAAAACAACAGATGGCACCCAGGAATTATAGGAGGGGATAAAAGTATTCGGGAAATCGATCTTCGTATCTGTATGTTCAAGACGTAATCCTGTTTTAATGTTAATAAATTTATCAATGGAAAAAGACGTCGATATGTACGCCGCATACACTTTCCTGTCATAATTCAATTGGTAGGATTGCGCAGGATCTTTTGCATATTGATTGGTGAGTGTGTTTAATTTCAATACGTCAGCCTGGCTAAAAATATTTTGCAAAACGGTTTTCACACCTGTTTCCAAAATAAAATCTTCATTCAATGGATGTGTATAGTCAATGGCTATCTCAGTCTCCCTGTCTTTGCCCGGATTATTACTGGTGGTTCCCGTATAAGGAGATACCTGACCGGTATAGGTTTGTGCCTGCGAGTAATTAGAATTAGGAACACCAAAACTTGCGTTGTATTGAAGCTCCAGTTCCTGCCCGTCCTTTTTAAATTTCTTTTTGTAGTTAAGGCTCCAGTCAAAGGAGTGTGTTCCGGAACTGCTTAGTGAATTACGCGAATTGGAAATATTGGAAATGGGAAGACTTGCGTTATCGAACGTTACCTGGTTTTGTAAAGTAATACCCGTTCCGCTATTGTGAAAATGATTGTAACCGAATGAGCCGCTGAGGTTATCTTTTTTCGTGATGCCCCAATCAAAGCCTAACCCGGACTGGTAACCATTTCTTTCGAAATCACTGTATCCATCTTGTAAAAAACGGGTCGTTTGTTTGGCTAAGGTGTCCTGGGATGTTCTGTCCTGCATAGCAGGGGTATGCGAAGACAGTTGGGCGTTACCGCTGAAAAAAGCATTTACGCCAAAATTGCCGTGTCTTACGTTCAGGTTCACTGATCCGTTTTCCAACCTTGTACCGACGCTTAGATTGACGCTGCCATTATATCCCTGCACTTTACTGTCTTTTAAGATAATATTGATAATGCCGCCCGTTCCCTGCGCATCGTATTTTGCGCCGGGACTCGTAATGGCTTCAATGCTCTTGATTTGGCTTGCAGGTATAGATGCCAGTGCGTCGGCTAAATTATTACCAAATACGCCGGAGGGTTTGCCATTGATCAAAAACCGGATGCTGGAATTACCCTGTAGTTCGACGTTACCGTCAATATCTACTGTTACCTGCGGAACTTTTTTTAATACATCAAGCGCAACGCCACCTTGCGAAGTCACATCATTGGCAGCATTGTAAACAATCTTGTCAATTTTATTTTCAATGATCGGTGCTTTGGAAGTAACCGTAACCGAGGTCAGTGTTTCCTTGCCAGCGATCAATGAGATCGTACCAAGTGCAACAGATGGCTTACCATCGATAACTATTATATTTTCTTTTTTTACCGGTGTGTAGCCAATAAAATCAACTACAACTGTATAGGTACCTGGAGGGACATTGTTAACCTCAAATAAACCTTTCAGGTCTGTCACCGTTCCATTTACTGCTTTGCCTTTTGCATCCATCACAGTAATGGTTGCATATTCGACAGCTTTCTGTGTAGCCCCGTCAATAATTTTTCCGTTGATCCTGCCGTTTGCTTTGGATTGGGAAAAAGAATTATTTGCAAGTGCCCATACTAAAATCAATAAAACATACCCTTTCATTACATTAGTGCTTAAAAATGCAGTGCGAAACTACCGTCACATTCTGTATGGATTCTGAAGTAGCCGTTCTTGATGATGCCCATTACCGGTAACACCAAAGGCGCTAAATTTCTGAATACATAATAAAATCGCAGACTGAAGAAAACCCATGTTGGCTTTCGTTGCTTATTTTTTATGGCTTCTTACCTTAATATGCGCAAAATCTTTTTGTTTGGTAAAATATTCAAGCCCTAAAATCAATGACGTTAAATTAATAAAATTCACTTTCTGCATGGTGGGCAATACATCCCAATCGTTGGTGGCCCATGAATAGATACTGTAATAAAAGATCAGAAGACAAATAACACAAAGGAACTTAAATAAATGAAGTTTTGTCTTGAAGATAAAAACCGTGACCACAACTATGCATGTCCAGAATAAAGTGATGGATATGTTTAGCATTAAGTCATGCAAAGGTGTGACGATTAAAAACGTAAACAGGATATTAGCTACTCGCATGTATGTTAGAATATATCCGGCATTCCTTCCGTATAGCCATACTGTTGAATGGCAGATTCGTTAACTGCATAAAAGTCCGCCGATATGGGAATAACAAAGTTTGACCGGGATGATAACGGATGCTTTTGACATAGGTGCAATATCGGATATCTGTGGGTTACCAAACAACGGAAACATTCCCGTTGTTTTAAAAGTCTACTTTTTAAGTTTCAGAGAATTGACAAACACGGAAAGTTCACGCACGTACCCGTCTAAAATAATGGCGGATTGTTTCATGGAATCAACCAGCGTTTGCGAATCTTCAGGTGAAACCAGTTTCTGCGCGAACAGCTCTGCGACACCAAGGATGTTGGATACAGGGTGCCTTACTTCATGGGATAGTTTAAATAAAATCTCTTCCAGTTCCTTTATATGAGTGACGTTTTGCTGCTCTCCTTTTTTACGCTCCGATATATCCATCGACAAAATAAAAATACCTTCCGGCACAGGCTGGATACTAAGCTGGTAGTACCCCTTTGAGCCATCGGGGAAAATAAATTCAGTTTCCATTAACTGGTAACACTCTCCTTTCATGCACTCTTCAAGTTTTTTAAAAAGATCGGTATGTTCGATACCGGGGTGTTTTTCCATCATGGTGTGGCCGACCAGTTCACTGACAGGAAAACGGGTTTGCCTGGCTGCGGCTTCATTGATATAAACATATCGCCAGCCGCGGCTGATGATCTGTGCACCTTCCATCATTTGATCGAGCACGGCATGGTATCTTTTTTCCTGTTCAATGATCTCTTTTATTTTTTCTTCAACCCTTGTTTCCAGTTCCCTGTTTAAGATTGCAACCTGTTCATAATTTTTTTTGCGTAACCGGAAATTCTGGCGGATGATGATACAGGTAAAGCCGATGAAAATAAGGGTCATTGCCAGCAGCCCATAAAAACTGAGGTGGAACAG
>JAQBNJ010000518.1 GCA_028288645.1 Sediminibacterium sp. | reverse complement strand
TGAAAAACCTCCGGCCTTCAAATGGATGGATGATTGCCCTGGGTATACTTTGCTGATAGACTTGTCGCCAAAACGGGATGGCATGTCGATCCTGTTGGCAAGCATCCCAAAATAGCCTCCCCAGTAGTTGTTCAGGTCGCTGCGTGCAGGCGGAACCAGTTCATCATGAACCGTATTAGATGCCAATATGAACTCGGGTTGAACTTTCACGTCCAGGTACTTCGTTTCAAAGTGAATACCCGCGGTAAGACGTTGTTGAAAGCCCGAGGCCGGGTATAAGCTCTCGTCATTATAGCTATGAGGCAACAATGAATTGTTTTGTAATGTGTACCCAACCACAGCGGTTACGATCGCCGGATTTTTTTTCATCCTGAACGATGCATCATGAAAACGATAGCTGTATGGCTGTACGAAAAATGAGTGACTGTCGGTTGTATCCGCTCCGGTCATCTGCAACCTCCTGTAGTAATCATCCAACTGAACCTGTTGCAATAAGCCCTGCTGCGCATATAAAAGCACGCCGGCGAAAGTGAACAGCAACAATAGAATGTTATGCCTGTATAGTTTTACCATAAATAAGATACTGATAGGAAACAATAGAGATTGAACCGGTTATTGCCTTTTTCCCATGCGAAATTCTGTGTATTTACCGCCTGTAATTCCCCGTGTAAAATGACATTATTATATTTTTTTTGCCCCGTGAGTCCAAAAGCAAGATCGTTCCATTTTGTTTCCCGCAGACCAAAATTAGCAAAGCCAGTTACAAGTTCTGTCGGCGCATGCTGTATACCCTGTATCACCATTCCTACCTTGGAGAAACCGGAAAGCAGGTGTACGTTTAATGTATAAGCGTTATTACCTTTTCCTACACCCGCACCAAGGATCCTGCCTTGCTGCGTATACCCCCCCTGGTAACCATACCAGTCACCGGCGGTACGCACTAAATAGTTTACAGACTCGGCCATGTGAGTCAGCTCAGCGCCAACATCCAGCCAGGTTTCTTTGTTTAGTTTTTTCAGTTTCCTGATGCCCAGTAAATAGGTTGTAGAATGAGGGGCGTCATTATTCCAGTCCCGCAGGTTTAAAAAGTTGTCGCCGTATCCGTATTCTGTATACAATTCAGTATGAGATTCCGGAAAAACAAACCGTGCCGCTAAAGAGGCCATCTGTTTAACCCCGATATCATGGTTCGCTGTCGGCGTTCCATAAGGGTAATCTTGTCGTAAAACACCGAACAACACAGGAAAATATTTTTTAAAAAAACTATACCCATCAGCATTCTCTTTCAGCTTAAAGTTATAAGTGTACCCAACCCTGGTAACAGAAAGAAAAAGGCCTTTTATCCATTTAGGATTATATGTCAGCGTAACACCACTCAGGTATCGCCATTTATCTTTCGGATTATAAGGACCGGAATAGCCCGATCCATCATACGATTCAGGGTTATAATATCCTGTCGTTAGATTTTTATTCTCTAACAATACCGAAGTATCTTCCACCAGCTTACCGGCTATCAATTGCCATTCAAAATTACCAATGGGGGTTTTGATCGGCCTGGTGGTATTAAAAGTAAGATGCGCAAAACCCGGCGCGTTATTACTCATCAAAAGTGAATTATGGATACCTGGCCCCCACCACAAATTTTCCGTGGACAACCCTAATGAAATCCCGCCTTTGGTAACTCTCAGGGAAGACTGTCCCATAAAGAAGTGATGGTAGTTGCCCCGGGTCGGCGCCCCGTAACTGGCATTATGCGAAAAATCGGGGTTTGCGGCATAAACGAACTCTGGTTTAAACTGCATGTTAAACCAACCCGAAGAAACATATACACCAGTTGAAACAATCGTCTGAAGTCCTTTCGCCTGAATGAATCCTGCCTGGTTCCATGAGTAGGGGTGATCACTGTTGAATTTGGTATACCAATGGAACGGCAATACTTCCACTTTGCCTTTTCCTTCCCCTAGATTCCGGCGAACAGGCCTATATAGGGTAGTACTGTCTGTTAACCGAAAAATGCTGTCAACCGTCAAGGAACGGTCGCTGAAAAAAGGGCGTGCCATCATTGAGTGGTTCAAGTCCAGCTTCCCTTGAAGCTGAAGTATCCGCAATTGGTCGTCAAACCCGATCATGCCTACGGGAACCGTCTGTGCATGAACCGTTTGAATCAGTAAGATACCTGCGGCCATTGCAGCCGCTTTCCGCATACTCCTCAAAAAAAAAGGGCTTGTATTATTACGCAACATGGCTTCTCGGATAAAATAAAAAAATAAAAGCACCACACGCAAACAAACCTGCCATAATACCAATAAACAATATCATCAAAAATGGCAGTTTCTGGTTTTCGAGTGGGTACTTTGGCAGATCGAGTACCTGCATGACAGGTGTCTGGTTGGCAAGCGCCATCCTGGAGGCCTCCAGGTTTTTCATCACTTCTGTATATATCGCGTAACTGACCATACGATCGCGTTGTGAAACCTCTGCCGGAACCGTTTCCGTTTTAAAAGCTGCATTGACATCCAGCACCTGCAGGGAAGCCGACTGGTACGATTTCACGTTCATGACCTTCTGTAAAGAATCCGCCCTTGCCTGCAGGCGGGCTACATTCGCAGCAGAAACACCCGTCTTCACCCCGAAATATAATTTGCGGGTTTCCTCTACCAGCCGCTCCGAGAACAATTTTGAAAAAACCTGGTCGGCAGAAAGTGTAGACACTGTAATAATTGACCCTTTTTTATTAAGCCTCTCGGTCTCGATGTGTTTTTTAAATAGACGCTCATACAAAACAAATAGAACACTATCCTGGACAATCGTATGCGTATCTGCCCGCGTCAATTTTGAGTAGGTTAATGATGCTAATGCTGCCTCTTTATTAGCCCATTTCGTTTTCAAACCTGAAAATTCAAGATACCTGTCGGCAAGCGTCTGGGATCCTGTTCCTTTTGAACTGTCCACTTTTGACAAAAGCACCGTTTCGATCATTGACCGTGATTTGAGGATATCAAGGATATTATCCCCGGTCAGCATATCAGAACCACCACTCATTGCGGCAATGTCGACCCCGAACTGTGATGCCAACCCGGCCAATCCTCCGCCTACCGGAGTTCCCTTTTCATACAAAATAAAACTGACCGTAGCCTTATACCGCGACTTCTGGAAAAAAAAATAACCTACTCCCAGCAAAGCAAAAACAAGAACTATGCAAACGCCCTTAATAAAATGCCGGCCGGCAAAATTTGCCAGGCGCCCTATCGCATCCAAAAGCTCTGACATTTTAACTTTTTCCATTGCGTTTACTTCTTTGATGATTTATTGCTTCATTAACGTGTAACTTTTCGCGCCACTCAATATGGCATCAACACATTCTGCAATCCTTAACCCAACTCAGGTGGCTGTTAAAACTGCAAAAGCTGTTCATACACGCGTATTAATTATGTCTATTTACTTGTATTGATCAAAACGACTATCAGTCCCAATAACGAGGTCAATCCCGACACCAGTCCGATGGTTTCCCCTGTGGTTAATTTCCTGCGGTCTGGTTTTGACGGTACATAGATCTCCGCGCCGGCCTTTAAAGTTGGGTATGTTCTGAAAAACAGAAAATTCCGGGTTGGCTGAACTTCTCCGTTAGGGTAAACTGCATATGCATGCCTGCGCGAAGCATTAACGGCAAAATCGCCCGATTCCCGGATCGCATTCCTGAACGTCAATCCCTCGTGAAAAATGATTTGCTTGGGAACATTTACCATGCCGAAAGTCTGGATCGTCTGTATGGCTCTAGGTATTTTAAGGATGTCCCCTTCCTCCAGGAATATATCGGCTGGAGAAGCTTTCCTGTCAAGGGCATCTTTCAAACGAATGCCCACCGGTTTTTGTTGGGTCGAAAGATTGCTGACCAGGGCGCTGTCATTCCCCTCAGCCAGGACCGTTTTCCCACTTTGCTGGTTGATCAATTTCGCTTTGCTGTTAAGCAATGCCGCATCAGATGCGGTAATGCCTACGTAAGTATTTCTGACCAGCGCTGCGCCCTCTACAAAAGCGGAGCTTTTCAGTCCGCCGGCACGCGCTACAATATCCGACAACCGCACGTTATTAGCGGACAGCGTATATATTCCCGGGTAAAGCACTTCTCCTTCTACCCGCACACTGATCTGTTCTTTATAAGCAGGGGTGCGGCGTATGGAAACAATGTCAAAAGGCTGTAAAGTAAACTGCAGGTCTTTTTTATCGTCGAGACTGATTTCTTTAATGACCGAAAAAAGCAGTGTATCGGTTGCCGCCTGGTTATTATTGATCCTGCGCGACACTTCAATTTTTTGCAATGCGGCACCTTCCCTATAACCACTTGCCAGCAGTACCAGGTCCTGCACACTCATTTTTTCAAAATAAGTGTAGGTACCGGGTTTATTCACCTCGCCATTAATGGTAACGGTATACTTTTCACGCAAGTCTACTGCACGAAAGAAATGAACAGAATCCTCACGCTGTAAAAGGAGGTTATAATTTCCATTCTGAACGTCTGTTACATTAAAATTGACAAACGAAGGAGTAAAATCCGGCCCGAGCCTTCTAACAATTGCCCGGTCAAGATAGGCGTCTTCACGTGGCTGAGCAAGTTTCACCAGTTCCTGGAGATCCTTTACCTGTTGCAGCCCGTAATTTCCTGGGTGGTACACAGCGCCGGACACCTGCACACGATTAGCAGACAGGAAAGAAAGCGAATCCACGGATAGGGTATCGCCTGATACGAGAGCAAAACCGGCAAGGCCGGAAGTGGGAACCGTGAGGATCTCCTTGTGAATAGGTCCAAAGCGGTTTATCCTGACACGTTCTTTGTATGCGATATCTGCGAAACCACCTGCGTACTGAAGAAGATCTGCTGCCGATTCGCCATCTTTCACGTCAAAAATAGCAGGTTTTTTCACTGCCCCTTTTAATGCCACTCTTTTTTTATAAGGTACAATCCTGATAACATCATCATCGTGTAACAAAATATTGTCGCCCAGATCTTCTTTCAATAATAAATTATAAAGATCGAACTGGGTGTACATTTTGCCATCCCTTATCAGCTGGATATTACGGAAAGAGCCGATATCATTCGGCCCGCCTGATGCGTATAATGCGTTCATCAGCGTGGAAAGTGATGACAGCGTGTAGGTTCCCGGACGGGTCACTTCGCCAAGCAGCGTCACGTGAATACTGCGGATCTGCCCCAGCGAGACCTGGAGGGAAACTTTGCCGGTAGCAAGCCCCGGGTATATTTTAACCAGGGCGCTTCTGATCTTTTTTTCGGCTGCTTCCATGGTAAGTCCCGCCACTCTTATCGGCCCGTACAACGGGAAACGGATATACCCTTCCGGTGTCACTTTCAGTTTTTTTGTATTGTCAGATATCCCGAATACATCGATCACCAACTGGTCATTCACCCCAACGATATAATCGGGCGGTGTAGCAATACTGAGATTGGGCTCAAAACTGAGATTCTCATTATCAAAGATCTCAGAACCGAATACGTGTAAAATACCGAGTGAATCCCTGGTTTTTAGAGAGGGGCCACGTGTATAGGTTTTATTGCGGCGAACATAAGAGTCTGTTTTACTATTATAGGAAGACTCGGCCCCGGGTTCGCTGCCTACTTCCAGCAATGACATTCTTTTCTTTAAAAGCAGAATCTGGTCGGACCCCAAACCGAATTCCTTCGCTTTCATTTCCATTTCGGTTTCACTAAGGCCATTCAGTTTGTATTTGGATATCAGTTGCATTAACTGCTCGTCAGAAAGGCTTTCTATACTGATGGGTAGTTGTGCATGCACAGTTACCTGGGAACAAGCCAGCCACACAAACAGGAAAATTTTAACAACTCGCTTCATTACCGGTATTTTGGCGGCAAATATAGTGAACATATAGTTATATGCTTTTCATTACATCTTAAGACTGTTAATCCGCAATTGCGCTGCAACAAGTGACGGATTTCGTTAACTGGTAAAAAAAAACAGCTCGCATTTAATCAAACTTATAAGCAACCAATGATTTGGTAAGCCCCAAAAAAAGTTCATCATACATTTTGGCTTCCGGAAAAAGTTGCCGCATTCTCCGGGGCGTGAGCAGTTGTACTTCGGCCACCAGCTTCGATGCAGCGGTTCGGTCAGGAACACGGCCGATATGCCCAAGATTCAGATTACGGGTCATCCAAATACGCCATGGAACAGGAAGAAATTGAAAAAAAGGAAACACCCAATGGGGTTCGAGGGGGAAATAATAATTAGGTGTTTGTATAAAATAATTTTTACCCACCCTCAGCACTTCACTGGCCATTTGCAACTGGGCCTCATCTGTAAAAAGGTGTTCAATAACAGAATTTTAATAAACGATATCAACCGCCTGGTCCGCATAGGCA
>JAQBNJ010000504.1 GCA_028288645.1 Sediminibacterium sp. | reverse complement strand
GGCAATTGTGCCTGGCTCCTGCCGAGGGCACAATAGGTAAGAATAAATCCGCCAGTACTGATCCATTCTTCTTTTGAAGTTATCTTAAACCGTTTTATTACGAGGTTCTTCACAGCAAAAAATAATCCCAACAAAAAGAAAATGATCCATGGTAGAAAACTCCAGATCATATTTTCCAGCAGGAAAGTAAAATGGTTCATTTCATTGAAATGATTCTCACCGGTATAACGCCCAAAACTTTGCGTCCAGTAATAAAAGCGAAGCCCTGATTGGATAGGTTCTCCATTGATGAGTTTACCGGGATGAAGATCGAACTGTTGATACAACCCAATACTCATCGGCACAAGCATCACGGCGATGATAGCAACACCCAATAGATACTCCCAGCGAAACAATTGTTTCCATTCGCGTCGTAAAATAAAATGCGGTACAAAAGCAAACGCCGGAACAAGCAAAGCGATCGGGCCCTTTGTCATCATACCACAGGCGATGGAAATGAATGCTACGAAAAAATATTTCCATTTGCCTTTTTGGTACCAGGCAGCCATTTGCCAGAAACTAAGCGCCACCCAACCCATCAGCATGGTATCGCAGCGAACATCATGCGTAATTAAGAACAGAGCCTGCGATGAAGCAAGCACCATGGCGCTCAGTTGTGCAATCTCTTTTTTATAGAACAGCAAAGCCAATCGGTACGTTGAATACACAGCCAGCATCGCAAAGAAAAAAGAAGGAAGACGGTATGCCCAATCGTGTATGCCAAAGATCTTCATGCTCAGCGCGGATAACCAGAACAACATCGGGGGTTTATCAAGGTAATCAACACCAAGATCGAAAACCTGTAAATAACTTTTATTATCCAACATCTCGCGGCTGATAGAAGCATATTGTGAGGCATCGATATCCATAAGAGGAATCATCACCATGCCAAGGAGGTAAGTGATGAAGCAGAGTAGCAGGATGATGTAGAAGGAACGGGTAGTGATCATTGATAAGGAATTGGTGTAAAAATAATGTTTTTTGACCCCACCCCAACCCTCCCCTGGAAGGGGAGGGAGAAAAGCTTTAATTTTATGATCTCAGACAACCACATGCCTATTTCCTTCCGGTTATATTTATTGGTGAATAAAGACGCAGCATCCTCATATCCGTATGCGGCTACGAGTGAGGGCACGAACCGGCTTGTTTTTATCAGCGAGGAGGATGTGCTGATCATTGATCCTTCGGATGCACTTTTTTTTGAAACGGATTATCTACCTACTTCGAGATCGTTTGAATTTGATTTGGAAAACCTGGATTCACTGGTAAAAAATTATATAGGGCCACTGGAGTACAATATCATTACGCGGTTTAATGAAGAGAAACATATCACGCTTACCTATCATTCTCCCAATAATGAAGGGCCGAAGGACTATGATATTTTTACGGGGTATCCAGAGAAACGCGCTCAGAAATTAGTGGAAGAAGTGTATCCGTTGATGGAGACAATAAAAGAATCGGTATTCACAAATTAAAACAAATCAAACCGTGCCTTTGTGCGAAATTTAATTTGCACACGGAGGCACAAAGTCACTGTTTGGAGCTAAAATTTCTAGTCATATAAAGCTTTTTCCGCCTTCTCAACATTCTCTACAATATCTCCTGTTTTGAACAATATATTCTTCATGATCGTGTTCCATTTTGGTTTTTTGCGTAAAAGGAACTCGAGATCCATCGCGAAGTGAATGAATTCTTCCTGCTGTGTTTGTGTCATGATCTTTTTGGCTTCTTTGTCTTTTTCAACAGAAATCCTTTGCTCATACCAGCCGATCGCTTCTGCTTCTTCGGTGAGTGAAGTGATCATTCTTGCAAAGGTTCGGGTGGCTGCCGATAATTCTCCTGGCGGTTCGTGGTACTGATCGAATCCCATGGTGTTTGATTTTTAAGTGTATGAAATAGTGTGTTGTACTTCATCACAGAAAAAATCATGCCTCCATAGTTTTAAAGATGTTGAAGATAGGGCGAAAAGAAAGTATCATTTTTCAGCAAGCAGTTTATCTGCTTCATCATAGCCGGTGGGAATAGAAATTCCTTTCGTAGAAGCGCCTGCCTTTAGAAGAAGTTCGATAGAAGTTGTATTGCGGCGATAGGTCCAATAAGAATCAACACATGCGCGTATCGCCAGTTGTAACGGAGTCTGGCCATTGCCATCAACGGCATTCACAGGCGCGCCCCGTTCGATCAGTACCTGCACCGTATCGGGCCATCCTTTCCATGCAGCTACGTGAAGAGCGGTACTGTTGGGAGGGATGCCAAAATATCCATCACCACGATAGATAGCTGTTACCGGCACACCGAGATCAAGTAATTGTTTAACACCCGCCGCATTGGAAGTTCCTGCAAATTCTGACAATAAGATGCCTCCATAATTAAGTAGCACCTGTACAAGTGCAGGCTGTTGTGAAGTAATGTTTTTTACTGTTTCAGTATCATCCATCACACAGGCATATAAAAGTTTTTCAATTTCTGTCAGCTCCAGATTAATTCCTCTTTCCTGCAATGATCTTAATACATCCGCCCTTCCCCTCGTAATAGCAAAGGCGAGAGCCGAATGCCCATCTGCAGTGTTGGGTAGTAAGGGATCGGCGCCATGATGAAGAAGCAGTTCAATATTGCTGAGCCCGTTATCACGTCTGAGTGCCTGGTGTAATGCTGTATATCCCCACATCGTTATGCTGTTAGGATCGGCGCCCCCATCCAATAGTAATTTCATTCCGTCACGATCATGAAAATCCGCTTTACGTAATAACATCATAGCTAATGAAGCCTGTGTTAATTTTCCACTTTCGATCAATACCTGTAGCGCTGCATTATCATATGTTTCAGGAGAGTGATACGCCACTTCTACATCGTTTGGATCAGCGCCATGAGCAACCAGCAATCCTGTGACACCCGCATGATGTGCCACACCTGCTGCGCCGTATAAAACGGGTTCCCATTCGGGTTTGGGATGATGGTCATTTTCATAAAAGCCAGCATTGGCGTCTGCGCCTGCATCAAGCAATATTTTTGCAGTAAGTTCAAAACCTTCAGAACGATCCTTATCCAACCTAAGATAACGCGAGAAACAGAGATAGGTCAATGCATCCCAATTACGCGGACCGCCTTTTTGCGTGGCTGATGCAGGATCTTCTGCAAGAAATTTTTTAACTGTTCCTGATTCACCTAAAATAGCCGCAGTGTAAATATTTTCAGAGGTAATATCTGGGTATGATTGTAATAATTTGTTAGCTGCTTCTATATTCCCATCCTGGTGTGATCCGACTCCGGGGCCTATCGGCACGCAAGCTGCATTAACAAAGGCGTTTACAACTTCAGAAGATATCATACAAACAATTTTTAATAACTGAAACCAAACAGGCCCCCAATTACTAATTGCTAACGTGTAGTGCTATTTAAAACCTTCATGTAGCTCGGGTACACCATATCTCTGTGTTTCTTACGGATAGCACTATGCATCGGCATAAGAGCGTCTTTGCTTATACTTGATATGTTACTTTTTGCCTATCATTTATCTATGTGAAACCCTATGTATCTATGTGCCTATGTGGTTCCAAAATAAGAGCGATATTGAACCACATAGGCACATAGATACATAGGCT
>JAQBNJ010000492.1 GCA_028288645.1 Sediminibacterium sp. | reverse complement strand
ATCTTTAATTGTACAGCGTTTTCGAAGCGAATGGTCAATAGCAAGAAATAATCATTCACAAAATCCATTTCTTCGCGCAGCAAAACCAATGTCCTTTCTTTATTGTGCAAGATATAGCGATACACATCGGCCAGGCTATCGTTGAACTGGCGGGCCTTCTGAGGTTTTTCTTCTATGAGATGCGATAATGTATTCAATGAATTAAAAATAAAATGAGGATCGATCTGGTTCTTCAATGCCTGCAGTTCTGCTTCAGCTTTCGAGCGCTCCAGTTGTTCTTTTTTTACTTTATCAGTCTCTGTTTGTTTTACAAGAAAAACGGTTTCATATACATGTGTAATGAATATCACGCAGATCATGATGATCAGGGTTGCTTCAAATACTTTGTTCCAATGCACAAGGCCGTTGTTAAAAAAATAATACCATCCTACCAGCAACACAGCACTAACGGGAATCGTATAAAACGAGACAGATAATAACAGAGCGATGATCTTTTTAACCGGTTTATTCAGCCAGTCGAAATAGGATCTTAACGAGAACAATAAAAAACGGTTCCCTTCCCATATTACAAAAGCGATCATAATCGTATACAGGTAACTCAATTTGAATTGCCAGGTAGTGAATGCCTGTTGCGGGATCATTTGCGTGATGATAGGAATGGCTATGCCGAAAAAGGGAATAAGTATCACACGAAAACCGATATCGTTCAGCTTCTCTTTTTGCGCAACTGGTTTTGTCGCTGGTATGTCCGGGTTCGTCGGCATCAGGTATTCTTTCGTTCGTAAAAATTTCGTGGTGTAAAGTTTGGTAATTAGTTTAGGTTGTAAATATTTATCTCCAAACCTAAAACTACTGATTATGAACATGGGAACCATTAACTGGCTGGCCGTGCTTGTTGCAGGCATTTCTTCTTTTGTTGTGGGCGGTATCTGGTATTCGCCCGGATTATTTGGCAAAGCATGGATGTCGGCGAATGAACTTTCTGAAGAAAAGATCAAACAGGGAAATAAGGGAATGATCTTTGGTTTTACACTCATTTTTTCATTGGTGATGTCTGCCAATCTCGCCATGTTCCTGAATGATCCCAAAACAGATCTTACCTGGGGAATGACCGCCGGATTTCTTGCCGGGATCTGGACCTTCTGCGCAATCGCTATTCACAGTTTATTTGAATTGAAGAGCTGGAAACTGATCTTTATCAATGGTGGATATAGTGTTGTATCACTTACATTAATGGGCGCGATCCTTGGTCTTTGGAGATAAATCTTGTACAAAAGAAAACAATATGAGAAAGCAAATAAGCAGTTTGGTTGCAGTTATGTTCTGTATGATCATCAGCGCGAATGCGCAGAATGATAGGTATGATTCTGTTATGGCCAAAAGAACAGGCGCTGATGATTATGGAATGAAATCCTATGTATTGGCATTCCTCAAAACAGGAGATGGAAAAATTACCGATAAAGCCAGGATCAATGCATTACTGATGGATCACTTGAAAAATATCGGGAAGCTGGCTGCGGAAGGTAAACTTGTATTGGCAGGGCCCATGATGGGTGATAATAAAGGGATTGAAGGAATTTTTGTTTTCAATGTAAGAACCGTTGCTGAAGCGGAACTGCTTGGCCAGAGTGATCCGGCAGTGAAGGCAGGACTTTTTTCAATCGAATACCATCCGTGGTATGCAACCGCTGCGTTGATGGAAATTCCGGAAATGCATAAAAAACTGGAAAAGAAAAAAATGTTGTAGATCTGCATTGATATCGCATACAGAAATTGAATGAACGGGTGGGAGGAAAAAAACACCACTTAAAAACAAAACACTATATGAGAAAATACACCATATGGCTTAAAACGGCCGCTGTCTTTCAGTTTCTCACCGCAATAATTCATGCAATCTCACTTTTCGTTTCACTACCGTCAAATAACGAGACCGAAAAGCAACTCATTACTTTAATGGACACTTACAAGTTTGACCTCGGTGCAGGGTTTCACCGAACCATGGGCGAAATGTTATTGGCATTAAGCGCCTGCCTTTGTTTGGTTTGCTTATTGGGAGGTTTGCTGAACTGGTACCTGTTGAGAAAAAAAGTAGACCCGGAAATTATGAAAGGAGTAATAACTATTAACCTGGTCGTATTTGGAATTTGCTTTGGTTTAGTGACGGCATTTGCTTTTTTAGAACCTATTATTTTGATAGGTCTGATCGTTCTGTTTTTGATTATTTCAAGACTCACTATACGCAAAAACAGTTGATGCCGGTTGGTTGAGAGAAGCGGGCATCAACCTGTGCTGATCATTTCAACATCAAAAAACCTTATTTCAGTGGTCTAATTTCATGCTTTATCTTTTTTCAGGTTAGCGATGCGTGATAAAAATTATATTCGGGAAATACACCAATCATGAGAAAGCTCTTTTTTTATTCTCTCTTCAGTATCCTGAGCTCTATTGCTTTTTCACAAGCTCCCAAATCTATACCCTGTTCAACGAATCCTGTTTATCAACAATTTGATTTCTGGTTGGGTGAATGGGAGGCATTCGGCCCGAAGGGCAATAAAGGAGGCGACAGCAAAGTAGAAAGATTACTTGATAGTTGCGTGATACTTGAAAACTGGACAAGTACACAGGCAGGATACAGCGGCAAAAGCTACAACACCTTTAATGCAGCCACTGGAAAATGGCAACAGTTTTGGGTGGATAATAAAGGAGGTGTAACGGAATATTTTGACGGACATGCCGAGAAAGATAAAATGATTCTCCAAACAGCGAACCTGAAACAACCGGATGGCAGTTTGTTGATCATGCGGATGACTTTTACTAAATTGAGTGAAGATAAAGTGCGCCAGCACGGAGAAAATTCAACAGATGCAGGCAAGACCTGGAAAACAACTTTTGATCTTGAATACAGGAGAAAAAAATAAATCAAACTAAAACTAATACTTATGACATTTACAAATGCGATCAGCTGGTTCGAGATTCCCGCTACCGATCTTGACCGCGCACAAAAATTTTACGAAACTATTTTTGACCTTTCACTTATTGTAATGGATATGCCCAATATTAAAATGCGCATGTTCCCTCTCGAAGACATGATGGGTGTTGGTGGTGCTGTTGTAGATAGCGGCGGCTTTCACAAACCTTCTGCTACCGATGGCCCGTTGATCTACCTGAATGCTAATCCTGATGTTCAGATTGTATTAGACAGGGTTACAGTTGCGGGCGGACAGATCATCGTTCCAAAAACGGAGATCTCGCCCGAATACGGTTTTATGGCTGCATTTATTGATACTGAAGGCAACCGCATCGGCCTGCATTCTATGCCGCAACAATAACTAACTTTAATACAAAACTACTTGCTATGAAAAGATCATTCTCACTATTGTTTGCCTGCCTGCTTATGAGTGCAGGCTTTGCAAAACTCAACGCACAGGGTTTATCGTTTGATACACTCAAAGTACAACTGATAAAAGACTGGGAAAGAGCGAAAGCTTATACAGGAGAATACCTTGCTACTATGCCTGCGGACAAATACAGTTTCCGTGCGCAAGACAGCATACGGACTTTTGCGCAACAGATGCTGCATTTGTCGATGGGCAATCTTGGCCTTGGCGCCAATGGTACCGGGGCAACCGCGATATTCCCGGGATTTAACATGGAAAAATCTCCTACTGCGCAAAACAAAGACTCGGTTACTTATTATGTAAATGCCAGTTATGATTTTGTGATCAATAGCATTAAAGGGATGGATGCGGCAAAACTCGGAGAAACGCAGGGCCGTTTTGTGCGCTATGTATGGCTGGCGAAAACATTTGAACACCAGACGCATCATCGCGGGCAGTGTACGATCTATATACGTTTGCTGGGGATCAAGCCGCCAAATGAGAGGTTGTTTTAATTTTGGAAATTTGGAATTGGGAGATTGGGAAATTGGAGAACATGCGACACCGCCTTTCAATTTCCCAATTCCAAAATTTCCCAATTGACATTAGTTCGGGAACAATGTTTTATCGATGTTTGGTATGATACGCAAAGCGTTTTTGTAGTATACTTTTTTCAAAACCTCATCACTCAATCCCATTCCATACATCGCCCAAAAGGCGTGGTATTTTTTGTGATAAGGAAAATATTCATCTTCTGTTTCCAGCACACGAAAATAGGTGGCATATTCTGATGGCACCCAACTGTCTTTTCCAAACAGGATCCTGTCCTGGTATTTTTCAAAAAACTTTTTGGCCATTCTTGGTTGCCTGCCAAGTTCTGCTATGATAGCGCCGAATTCGATGTTCATATTGGGAAAAGAATCCAGCAGGCTACCCAATTTGCCAAGGTCATTTGCATACCAACCAAAATGTGCTACAATAAAAAGAGTTCCTGGGTGTTTGCGTATAATGTTATGCTGCTGCTGTATCAATGTTTCAAATGAAGGCATAGAAAGTCCATAATATCCCCTGCCCGGGTGAGAAATAATTTCCAGCCATCTTTCATTTTTATCATCCGCTACATCCCAGAATGGTTTCGGGTCCGCTGTATGTATCAAAACCGGGATGTGCAAGTCACCACATTTTTCCCATACAGCATCCAGGCGTGGGTCATCTACTGCCACAAGTTTTCCATTCTTATCCTTACTATCGAGTCCGAGTGTTTTAAATATTTTTAACCCATTGGCACCGGCTTTTACATCCTTTTCCAATTGTTGTACCGTGTTTTCTGTCCATTTGGTTTCACCAAAACCTGTAAAAGAAATATTGGCAAACTGGAGAACACGGTTGGGTGTGGTCTCTTTTACGTGTTTGACACCATTCATAAGATCCTGTCCACTTTTACCACTCAGGTTCACCATTATCTTCATATTCAGCTGATCCATTTCCTTTAACAGCTCAGGTATGCTTTGCGAAGCCATGTTCCATTGATGATTATGTACATCGATGAAAGGAAATTTTGCGTGTGTTAGTTTCTTTCCGGGCACAACAAGTGTGGAAAGGGGGTCATATTTTTCAAAATCCATTTTGGACTGTGCTGAAGCGAGGAAAGCAAGGCATAGAGCCACCCAAGTGAAGATATTTTTCATGCAGTTGGTTTTATTTTTAACAACGAATGTTCCGTTAATTTTGAAATTTTGGAATTGGGAGATTGGGAAATCGAGAGCACGGCACAACCGCTTTGCAATTTCCCAATTTCCCAATTCCAAAATCCGCAATTATACCGTTTCCTTCAAAGCCGCATCTAACCTTGCAGATAGCGTTTCATAATCGGTGTATCCCCTCGCCAGCAAAGTAAATTTCGTTTCCGAATTCTGCAATAACACGCAGGGATAACCGGTTACCTGTAACTGTTTGCATAGTTGAAATTCATAGTAAGCCTGCTCTTTATATTCTTCCGATTTCAGTTTTGTATAAAATGTTTCGGGTTGTATGCTATATTTTTCGAGGAGATGGCGATAGGCTTCATCATCAGTAAGATCCCTACCTTCAAAATGTAAGGCGTATTGCAGGTCCGTGGCAAATTCCACCTGTCTTTCCGGATAATATTCTTTGAAAATGCACAAAGCGATGGCAGGTTTTTCAGATTGTGGGAACCAATCACTCAGGTCGGGATTATTGATATGCCATAAATAATCAGGCCCGAATTTAATACCCGTTAACTCCTTCACCGTAGGATACGCTTTCTGAATATAGCCCGCAGTAGCCGCGATGGGCACAGGGTTGTCAGAAATGATCATTCCCCCTGATAAAACTTCCATCTGTATAGAAGGATAATTCTCCTTCAATTTCTTTATCACCGGGCTAAAC
>JAQBNJ010000488.1 GCA_028288645.1 Sediminibacterium sp. | reverse complement strand
CAACCCTGCTATCTGGGGAAAATACCTGGAAGAATTATTAAAACTGTCTGAACCATCAAAATAACGTGTTGTGCTGTTAGATTGTTTGATATGTACATAGTAACTAACGGGTTTGATAAATGTGCCTGATGCATGGTTAAAAGCTGGAACGCAAGGCGCGCAAAGATTACGCAAGGAACGCTAAGGTTTTCATTGCGTTCCTTGCGGTACCTGGCGGGCCTTGCGTTCCAGCTTTACATCAACACATTCAAGCTGAAAAAACATAATTTGAATGCCAGGAACAAAAGAATAGTTACTCATTTCCATAGCACAACACATTAAAACTATCTGAACCATCAAAATAATATTTCAATGAAGTATTTTTTATGTTGCTTGTTATCATTGATAACAATGACTTCTTATTCACAAACGAATACACCGGCCGGGATGCAGCTACTGGAAAATATAAAAACAGAATTGGGAAAACAGAAAGGAATATTTGCACTCGCATTTACCAACCTGCAAACCAAAGAACAGATCGTATGGAACGGGGGAGAAACCTTTCATGCCGCCAGCACGATGAAAACACCAGTGATGATAGAAGTATTCAAACAGGTAGCCGCAGGAAAATTTTCTCTAACCGATAATATCACCGTTAAGAATGAATTCAAAAGCATTGTCGACAGCAGTGTGTTTAATCTCAACCCCGCCGATGACAGCCAGCAGGAATTGTACAGGCAGGTCGGTACAAAACTGCCTTTGTCTGAATTAGTGTACCAGATGATCATCATGAGCAGTAACCTCGCAACCAATATCATCATGGAAATGGTGGATGGAAAAAACGTAACACAGACCATGCGTGACCTCGGCGCAAAAGATATTCTTGTATTACGCGGGGTAGAAGATCAAAAAGCATTTGACAAAGGATTAATTAATACAACCACCGCTTATGACCTGATGCTTATTTTTAATCAAATGGCCGAAGGAAAGATCATCAACAAAAAAGCAAGTGATGACATGATCAAAATATTACTTGACCAGAAACACAACACACTCATTCCCGCCCTGCTTCCCAAAGAAGTAAAAGTGGCGCACAAAACAGGAACGATCACCGGCGTGCACCACGATTCAGGGATCATCTTTTTGCCCGATGGAAGAAAATACACCCTCGTTATCCTCTCAAAAAAACTGGAAGACGAACCCGTTGCTACCGCAGCAATGGCGCGGGTTTCGGAGATGATCTATCAATATGTTGTGAGTAAGCCATGAGCTATGAGCTTCGAGCTGTGAGCAACAGGCTCATAGCTCATGGCTCACAGCTCATAGCTGGCCTTACGTAGAACTACGCAATCTTTCCGTACTTCCCCCCTTTGAAAGAACTGCCTGTTTATCGAAATTTGTTTATTAACCAAAACCAATACAACCACTTATGAGCTACACACTCCCCACCGGCTCCCACAGGATTCCCCTTGATGAAGCTAAAGCCATGGTACTTCGTTACAATGCAAACATGGATGAAATTATTAATCCCAACCTGGAAGAAGAGTACATCCTTCCTATTTCTGAAACTTATAACAAAGACGCAATTCTTGCATACCTGTCCAAGGACTTTGTATACGCGATCCGCATTTATTATGGCATGAAAGAGAACAAGCAGATCCATTCCATTATTATCGGTGTTGACAAAGATGGTAACGATATCCTTCCTAAACCCCTTATACCGGGACAACCTCCAACAGGAGACGATGAAAATGGAGAAATTTTTGAAGACGCCCAGCGTTGCCCTGCCACATGCCCTCCTCCAGGATGGCCACAACTCACTTCAACCATTTAAGGATGCTCAATTACTATTATGTTACTGCATTTGGATATGCCAACCTCATTGCTGTGATCATCGGACTGGTACGGTTTAAGAAGATCCTTAAACCGTACCGGCTCTTTGTTATTTTTCTTGTTGCAGGCGCCGTTAACGATGCACTAAGTACTTTTACGATCATATACTGGCATACCAATGCGGCCAATGGAAATATCTATATATTGATAGAAGCTATTATGCTGCTTTTTATTTTTTATAACTGGGGCTCTTTTGGAAAACGAATATTGTATCTTTTGCTGAGCCTTTTTGTTCTTGTGTGGACGGGCGAAAATCTTGTGTTCGGCTCTCTACTAAAGATCAATTCTTTTTTCAGACTTTTTTATTCATTGGCGGTCGTGATACTGAGCATCGACCAGATCAATGTGACTATGATGCATGAACGGAAAAACCTTTTCAGGAACGCAAAGTTCATCATCTGTTTCCTGTTTGCTTTTTATTACACATTTAAAGCGGTGTATGAAGTATTCTATGTTGTTCCGATGAAGATGAGTGACCGTTTCGATCAGAACCTTTTTCTCATTCTTGTATTTGTAAATCTTTTCACTAATTTGGGTTATGCTTTAGCTGCATTATGGATACCAACGAAACAAAAACTTACCTTGCCCTATTGATCTGTGCCGGTATCCTGGTATTGCTTATTATAGTGTATGTTCTTTCTTTGATGAAACACCAGAGAAAAAACGTCTCATTGTATAAAGAGAAAGTACAGGCTGAGATTACCGCCCTTGAAAATGAACGCCGCCGTTTTGTAAGCGACCTGCACGATGACTTCGGTCCCGTATTATCTTCCGTAAAATTGCATGTGGCTTCTCTCAGCCCTTCTTCTGCTGATGACGAAGCGTTGCAAAAAAAGTCGCTGCATCTAATTAATGATATGCTCTCACAGATCCACCAGATCGCCAATAACCTTATGCCCAATGCGCTGGAACGAAAAGGCGTGGTCATTGCATTAAAACAATTTGCGGATGATATCAACAGTACGGGAAAAATAAAGATCACCGTATCATCCGAAAGCAACGACCTGGATGTGGTGAAAAAAGATGAGATCCATATTTACCGTATCATACAGGAAGCCATACACAATACACTGAAACATTCAAAGGCCGATCGTATGATGATTGATTTTAAAAACACAACACAGGATATCCGTTTTACCATTGATGATAATGGAATTGGTTACAATTACGATTCAAGCAGCAAGAACTCGCTGGGGCTGGGATTAAAGAATATCATCAGCCGGGTGGAAATGCTCGACGGTGAGATCTTTATTGATACGGCTGTTGGAAAAGGAACCCATTATTCTATCATCATCCCCAACGCGCAGAACCAATGACCCTACAACCGATCAAAATAATTATTGCAGATGACCATGAAGTTTACCGCGACGGGCTGAGGCTGATGCTCGCAAAAGAAAAAAAATACCATATCGTGGGGGAAGCAGAGAATGGCCTTGAACTGATCGAACTCGCAAAAAGTACATCACCTGATATTATCCTTACCGACATTAAAATGCCGAAGGCAGATGGTATCGAAGCCGCCCGCCGCATCCTCGAGCAGAATAGCACTATTGGCATTATCGCCCTGTCCATGTTCAATGAAGAGAGCCTGGTGATCGATATGCTGGAAGCGGGAGCGATGGGCTATCTCCTGAAAAGCTCTGACAAATCAGAGATCATCGATGCCATCAATGCCGTATACCATCACCATCCTTATTATTGCAAGTCAACTTCGGCCCGTCTTGCCATCACCATAACCGAAAGCAAATTCAATCCCTATAAGAGAGACCAGCCGGCTTCTATCTTCACACCCAAAGAGATTGAGATCATCTGCCTCATCTGCGAAGAATACTCAGCTAAAGAGATCGGCGACAAGTTATTTCACAGTACCCGCACCGTGGAGGGCTACCGCAGCAAGATCCTGGATAAAATGAACGTAAAGAATACAGCGGGTATCGTTATCTATGCGATTAAGCACGGTATATATAGTGTTAAGAAGCTCTGAGCTTTGAGCCACCATGCTCACAGCTCATGGCTCAAAGCTCATAGCTGTTTTCTCACAGTACCCGCACCGTAGAGGGCTACCGCAGCAAGATCCTGGATAAAATGAACGTAAAGAATACGGCAGGCATTGTTATCTATGCGATCAAGCATGGGATATACACGGTTAAGAAGCTGTGAGCCCTGAGCTATGAGCCATGAGCTTTGCGCTGGCGGCAAGCTGCGCCCAGTTTTTTTTCGCGGGTTCTGTGTAGCTACTTCAGTACTTCTTCGTCCGTTCTTTACCTCAGCCACAGCTCGCAGCTCATGGCTCATAGCTCGCAGCTGTTTTCTTGCCGCACCCGCATCGTTTTTCCCGAATATTTTCTTCGTACTTCCTTCGTACTTCCTTCGCTACTGCTTCGTGTATTCTTCGTGTATTCTTCGAGTGTTCTTCGGTTATTCTTCGGTTTTACCCCGGTTTTGTTCGTGCAGAACCGAAGAACACACGAAGAAACACCGAAGAAGGTTCGAATATGGTACGGAGGATGTACGAAGTCGACACACTACACTCTCACAATTTTAACAACTCGCCGTAAGCTGCATCCTGTTTCCGCAGCTTCTCTGCAATCGATGGCAATTTTTTTAGCGTACTCCAAGGCCAAAAAATTGTCCACAGCAAAGGTTTCCGCAAACGTTTGCGGAAACAAATAAGAAAAAAGCCTCAAACTTAAATTCATTAATACGCATACATTTAAAGAAGTAAACGTTAGAATATCAAGCAAATAGAGCTTGAGTGATGCATCGTTTATGTTGTTCTGTAAGTCTTGTTTCTGATTGCTTGAGGTTTGCCACGGTGAAAACACCGTTTTTTCGAGAAAAATTAACAAAAAGTTTTTTTAGAAATAAAAATGTGTACTTTGTACACGCTTAATAACCAATAAACTGCCATTTATGAATTTTTCGAAGCTTGTCAGGCCCACGCTCGTGGGTTTATTTGCTTGCTTGTTCGTCATTTCCTCGCAAGCCCAAAACAAAACTGTTACTGGTAAGGTATCTGACGCCAAAGACGGATCGGCCATGGTCGGTGCTTCAGTGGTTGTGAAAGGTTCCCAAACCGGTACCCAAACGGGTGCCGACGGTTCTTTCAGAATTTCAGTTCCGAGCTCAGCTACCACATTAGTAGTCTCTTCCGTAGGCTTCGGCACGAAAGAGGTAA
>JAQBNJ010000486.1 GCA_028288645.1 Sediminibacterium sp. | reverse complement strand
TTATTCTTAAGCGTTAAAAAATAGATATGAAATTAATTACAGCTATTGTATTAACCGGATTCCTTGCTTTTGTATTGGGTATATATAGTACGCTACCATGGTGGAGTTTTGTCTTTACTTCATTGATAGTTGCCGTTGCCATTCACCAGCGCGCAGGCAAAGCATTTCTTGCAGGCTTCCTCGGTTTGTTTTTATTGTGGGCAGGTATGGCATTGCTAAAAGATGCCGCGAATGATCATGTGCTCTCAATGAAAGTGGCCAATGTATTACCGTTGGGTGGTTCTTATCTTGTATTGATATTGGTGACTGGAGTTGTAGGAGGATTGGTGAGTGGGTTGGCGGCGATGACGGGGAGTTATTTGAGGAGGACGAGGTAAATGTTGATCCAATTAGTTATAGACTTTATGTTGAAGCTTTGCTCTATTCAAATCTTAGCATTACTTTTCTTTGGGTGTTCCATGTCGAAGGAAGAAAACTTACACAATCTTTTACTCAGAAATTCAAAAAAAACCATCGACTGTTTGGCGATTGATTATAGGTCTTATACGGTTTTACTTTACGACAAGCGTTTCTAAAGAACAATCTTATTAATGGTGGTAACACTCTAGTATAAAATTTACTTACTATAAAAACGTTGCCTGACATTATTGGCCTCGATAACTGTAAATGCACCTGACAATACAACGCTGTTAATTGCAAGTAAAGAAATAAGCGATTGCGCTGCAAATTCCGGATGATTTCCTTTTTCTCTAAAAAAGACAACGGCTGGGGGATTTTCTTTTGCGTATTTGAAAATTAATTCACCGTAGTCGCCGTCAAAAGTAAGTATAATCAGATTCAAGTCTAATGCGATTTGCATTACTTCTGCGTCCCCGATGCCAGCATGATCTTCCTGTATACTTTTAATAGTAAATCCATTTCCCCTTAAAATGATTGTACTAGGCCTAGGAAAATTTTCGTTGGCTAAAAACATACATTAAGCTGAGATTGGAAAATACAATTCTTGCTGCATGCATACTTTAAGATAGGTGAAAACAGCTCTCAGGGATTCGGCGGAAACGGCAGGATAAGATTCCAGGATTTGTTTTTCGGTCCAGCCGTTTGAAAATAGTTCCAAAACTAATTCTACAGAGATCCTGGTTCCTTTAATTGTAGGTTTGCCAAGTAAAACTCGGTCATCTGAAACGATATAGTCTTGCCAGATCATAATGCAATATACAAATTTTTGAACTTTTCCGAGTAGTACGCACAGGTCGTTTTGTCAATTCGAAGTGGCAGAAATCTTCTAGTCTCAGTTGAGGGACGCGTGAAAAAAACTAATAATACGTTAAACCCGGCATGTTTTATGCTAAAAGGTAACAAAAGCGAGCTATAACCGTCTAAATTCGCTATAACCAGAACGTATGAAACCACTGCTAATCCTCTCAATGGCTGTATTAACCAGCCTGTCTGCTTTTTCCGCAACCATCAGCGGAACCATTAGAGACAAAAATGGAACACTGCTTCCTTTCTCTTCCGTATTGATCAAAGGAACTACCCAGGGCGTATCTGCCAATAGCAAAGGATTGTATTCTGTACAGCTTCAACCGGGCGAGTACACGTTAGTTTGTCAATACATCGGCCATAAAACGGTAGAGAAAAAAGTAAAAGTGGGTACGGCCGATGAAACTTTAGATTTCGAACTGGAAGCACAGCAATACAACCTGAAAGAAGTGGAAGTGAAAGCTGGTGGTGAAGATCCGGCTTATGCCATTATCCGCAAAGCGATAGAGAAAAGGGATGAACATTTAAAAGAGATCAAAAAATTCCAGTGCGAAGTATATATCAAAGGACAGATGCAGTTGCGCAACTACCCTAAATCTTTTTTCGGGCAGAAAGTTGATTTTGAAGATGGCGATACGAGCAAACGAAAAATGATCTTCTTATCAGAGACGGTTGCAAAATATTCTGTACAACTACCTGAGAAACACAAAGTAGAAGTGATCTCCACCAAAGTAAGCGGCCGTAGCGGAGGGTTTGGTTTGAGCGATCCGCAGATCATTTCATTTTATGAGAACAATATTTCTGTAGGAGAGGGACTGAACCCGCGCGGTTTTATCTCACCCATTGCGAATGGGGCGCTTGGGTTTTACAAATATAAATTCGAAGGAACTTTTTTTGAAAACGGTAGAGAAGTGAGCCGGATCAAGGTCATTCCAAGACGTGCATACGAACCTTTGTTCAATGGTTATATCAACATCATCGAAGATGAGTGGCGTATACAAAGCGTTGACCTTTATTTGCTGCGCGAACAACAGATGCAGTTCCTCGATACATTGCGTATTCAGCAATTGTATGTGCCATCAGGAAATAATATGTGGGTGATCAAGAACCAGGTGATCTATCCCGCAGGTAAATTATTTGGTTTTGATTTCTTCGGAACTTTTGTACAGGTGTATGATAAGTTTGATATGGAGCCAGCATTCAAACCTAAATTCTTTGATCATACGATCCTTAAGTTTTACGATAGTTCGAATAAAAAATCTGCTGCCTATTGGGATAGTGTGCGACCGCTTCCTTTATTGGTGGAAGAAAAACGTGATTACAAAAAGAAAGACAGCCTTGAACAGGTTCGTAAAGACCCGCGCTACCTTGACTCCCTTGATAAAAAAAGAAACAAGATCACCATCGGTGGCATTTTGTTTACCGGGCAGTCATATTCGGTGAGAAAGAAAAAAGAGTTTATCAGTTTCAATTCCATGCTCTCGACATTGAATTATAATACGGTAGAAGGAGCAGTTGTAAATTTTACCCCGAGTTACCGCCGACGGTTTGAAGGAAGGAACTCTATATCGATTGTTCCCGATATCCGCTATGGTATTACGAATAAACACTTAAATCCATCGCTGTTTATCGGTTATAATTTCGGGAAAAAATACCAGCAGAGTATGTCAATTTCGGGTGGACGAAATGTGTACCAGTTTGCCAATGGGATCACACCACGCATTAATACCCTGACCACGCTTATTTCAGGCGACAATTACATGAAAATATACGAGGCGAATTTTTTCAGGGCCGGCTATAGTGCGAATATCGGGAACGGCGTAAACATCAATGCCAATTTCCAGTTCCAGGATCGTTTTCCGTTGGAAAATCTTGCGGATCCTGTTACCTGGAAAAAGAATGCAAGCAGTCAATTCACGCCGAATTATCCAATAGATATTGCAACGGCAAATATGCCACGCAACCAGGCCGCAACATTTAGTGCAGGCATTGCCTGGAGGCCAGGTATGGATTATATCGAGCTTCCGGACAGGAAGATCGGTCTCGGTTCAAAATACCCCACGCTTAGCGCCACTATCACAAAAGGGATCAACGGACTTTTGGGAAGTGATGTTGATTATACAAAATGGAGAATCGGCATCAGTGATGAACTTGACCTGAAACTCGGTGGTAAGTTCAACTACAACGTGAACTTTGGCGGTTTCTTTGATGCGGCTAAAACTTTTATTCCTGACTACCAGCATTATCTCGGTAACCAAACCATTTTCGCATCGCGTGAATTGGCAAGTTTTCAATTGGCTCCTTACTACAAATACAGCAACACAGCCAAATTCAATATTGCAGCGCATGCAGAGTATCATTTGAATGGTTTGTTGAGTAACAAGATCCCAGGCTTTAAAAAACTGAACTGGTATTTTGTTACGGGTGTGAATGCATTGCATGTAGACAAGGCGGCAGACTATTATGAATTGTTATTCGGTATAGAAAATATCCTCAAAGTAATACGTGTTGATTTTGTGCAAGGGTTTGAAAAAGCGGGTGGAAGACCGAGTGGGATCAGGATGGCGCTGCCGTTCTTCTAGAATATTGAACACTGAACAAGGAATTTTGAATGAAGAAGTACGGATCGCTGTTTGTGTGACTATCGGCACAACAGGTGGGCTCTACTTCAACATTCCTTGTTCAACATTCAATATTCAACATTCGCCCTCTCTCCCTATCTTTGCTGCGAAATTTTGGCTACCCTGCAAGTGGCTCCAATGATTAATGGAACATTCGTTACCACGGATGTCTAAAATGAAAACAACATGCCCGTATTACACAACCGCGTTTCCAACGAGGAACTGAAGAAACGCCTGATGGATGAAACCTTCCCGAGAACTACGATCAGTTTTTACCGGTATTTCCCTATCCAGAACCCCAAAGAATTTCGTGACTTCCTTTATAAACACCTGGATGCCTTACAGGTATTCGGCAGGATCTATGTTGCCAAAGAGGGCATCAATGCACAGGTAAGTGTGCCCACTGAAAAATTTGAAGCATTCAAAACATTCTTATTCTCAATAGAACACCTGGATGGGCTTCGCCTAAATATTGCGGTGGATGACGATGGCAAAAGTTTCTGGGTACTGAAAATAAAAGTGCGCGATAAGATTGTAGCCGATGGTATTGATGATCCTGCATTCAGCATGGAAAGAAAAGGCAAATACGTGAACGCTCAGCAAATGAATGAATTGTTGAAGGATCCTGATACCATAGTAGTAGATATGCGTAACCACTACGAATATGAAGTGGGCCATTTTGTAAACGCATTGGAAGTTCCTTCCGATACTTTCCGCGACCAACTGCCTATGGCAGTTGATATGATGAAGGGAAAGGAAGAAAAAAATATCATCATGTATTGCACCGGTGGGATCCGTTGCGAGAAGGCAAGCGCTTTTATGCTGCACAAAGGGTTTCAACACGTGTTTCACCTAGAAGGCGGTATCATTAACTATGCGAGGCAGGCAAAAGAAGAATCACTCGAAAGTAAATTCATTGGTAAGAATTTTGTATTTGATGACAGGCTCGGAGAACGAATTACAGAAGATGTGATCGCGCATTGCCACCAGTGCGGTAAGGTTTGTGATGATCATACAAATTGTAAGAACGATGGTTGTCATCTTTTATTTATCCAGTGTGAAGAATGCGCCGAAGTATTTAATGGTTGTTGCAGTGTTGAATGTAAAGACACCATTCACTTACCAGTTGAACGGCAGAAGGAGATCCGCAAAGGGATTGAGAACGGCCAGAATATTTTTAACAAAAGCCAGGCAAGGCTTCGTCCGCGAATAAACCCTCTTAACCGATAAAACAACAACGGATTTTCTTTTTTAAAGGCTTTCCGATAGTTTACATGACCGAAACGAGAAGTATGAAAAAACTGGCTGCGCTATTATTGATCGGTTGTTGGATCACACAGGCAGGCGCTCAATCCCCAGGTGTAAAATGCGTGGTGAAAGATCTCTATTTTTCGCAGCCTATACCCGGTGCGTTGATTGTAGTGAATGAAAAAGATTCTGTTTTTGCAGACGAAAATGGCGAATGGGAACTGCCTTTAGAAATGGGCGGGCAGTCAGACATCACCGTGTCTTCAAAAGGATACGGTACTAAAACGGTGACCGTAAAATTTACGCCTATACAGTTCACGGTTTTTCTCGAGCCGATGAATTACCAAACAAATTATATACAGGTGCGGGGATTGTATAATGGAAAAAATTTATTGCGTACTCCCGGCTCTATTGCCAATTTGGTTACGCGAGACCTGCAAAGAAATAACCAGATAGAATTAACACAGAGCTTTAATTTATTGCCTGGTGTGCGGATGGAATTCCGGAATATCAATACCGGTGCAAGGATCATATTACGGGGGTATGGTAACCAGAATAATAACAACGGTATCGGTTACAAAGCATACTATAATGATATCCCGCTCACGGAAGCGGACGGTACCACCAATCTTGATGATATTGATTTTGCAACATTGGGACGGGTAGAAGTTTTTCGTGGCCCGGTTTCCAGCGTGTATGGTACGGGCATCGGTGGTGTGGTGAATTTCTTATCTGAAAAAGCACCACAGGGAGTCAGTGCCAGGCAATCTTTTTTGGCTGGCTCAAACAGTTTGTTCAGAACCACTTCTTCTATTGGTGTGGGAAATGATAAATCAAATATTTTATTCAACTACGGCCAGCAGCGAACGGATGGTTACCGGATGCATAGCGCTTCTAAAAAAGATTTCTGGAGCCTGAACGCTGCATTTTACAATAGTGCAAAAAGCACCATCAATTTTTTTGCTTATTATACAAAATCAAACGACGAATTATCGGGACAGGTGGATAGTTTGGGTCTGATCAATTATCCCGACAGTGCCGATATCAATTATATCAGGAATGATTCGCATAGCGAACTGGAGAGTATACGGATGGGTGTATCGCAGGATTATTCATTCAATAAACTATTAAGCAACAAGACCACTTTTTTTGTGGGAACACAGGAGATAGGACAATCGGTATCCACCATTCTTACCAAAACTCATAAAAGCAGTTTCGGTATGCGGACGGCTTTTATTTTTACACCGCAACTGGGCCCAACTGTTACATCAAGATTTACTTTGGGGATGGAGATCCATAAAAATATCATCTACCAGAAATCATACAATCTTGCCAATGGCGTGTTGGGTACATTGCGCACCGACCAGGAATTGAAACCTCTCCAATGGAACGGTTTTGCGATGCTGGAATTAACGATCGCGAAAAATACATTGATGGTGTTCAGCGGCAGCGCCAATTTTATTACCTATGATAACGAGGATCTGCGTGCTACCGGTGGC
>JAQBNJ010000418.1 GCA_028288645.1 Sediminibacterium sp. | reverse complement strand
ATTCATCGCCACGTTCCAATCCATATTTGGTTACTAAGCAGCCACCGGGTTTTACTTTTTGAGAGAACTGGATAAATGCATTCACTACTTCTTCCGGCGTTCCATAAATATCCAGGTGATCCGGATCCATGGCAGTAACAACAGCCACATCGGGAACCAATTTTAGAAAGCTACGGTCGTACTCATCCGCTTCCACTACCACTACATTTCTTTCATTACTCCAGAAATTGGTATTGTAGTTGGCGGCAATACCTCCCAAAAAAGCATTGCACCCATAACCCGAATGGCGCAGTAAATGAGCAGTCATGGATGTAACCGTTGTTTTACCATGTGTTCCACCCACACAGATATTAAAGGAATTTTCGGTGATCCATTGCAAAACATCACTTCTTTTTACAACCGTACAATTGTGTTCACGATAGTAAACCAGTTCTGCATGTTGTGAGGGAATAGCCGGCGTATATACAACTACGTCTACATCTTTGGGAATAATATCAACCCGTTCTTCATAATGAATGCCGATACCACTGGCTTCCAGTTCGCGTGTTAGTGGTGTTGCCGTTTTATCATAACCGCTTACATCCACATTGCGTGATTTGAAATACCGGGCCAGGGCGCTCATGCCAATACCACCGATACCGATGAAATAGATCTTTTGTATTTCGTTCAACTTACTCACAGAATATGTTTCAGGATTTCTTTTGCGATTATTTCGTCTGCGTTGGTAATAGCCAATGCATGAATATTTGTTTTCAATGTTTGTTGTACTGTTTCGTTTTTAGATAAACTGATCACGGTATCTACCAATTTCTCTTTTGCTTCACTATCCTTTACGATCAATGCCGCCAGTTTATTCACCAGGTTCATCGCGTTCGATGTCTGGTGATCTTCTGCCGCGAGCGGATATGGAACGAACACGGTTGGTTTTCCTGCCACACACAATTCGGTAACAGCCATCGCGCCCGCCCTGCTGATCACGATATCTGCCGCTGCATAACCCATTTCCATTTCTTTGATAAACTCACCCACCCAGATATTTCCTTTTCTTTCGCCCAAATGTTTGTATTCCGAAGCCGTTGTTTTACCTGTTTGCCAGATCAATTGTAGTCCATTCTTTGTAAATTCATCAAGATGTGTGGCAAGCGCTTCATTGATACTGCGTGCACCCAAACTCCCTCCTACAGCCAGGACTGTTTTTTTTGAACTATCCAATCCAAAAAATGACTGTCCATCCTGCCTGCTATGTTTTGAATGCACGATAACACTGCGAACCGGGTTTCCGGTGATCATTATTTTTTCTTTCGGAAAAAATTTTTCCATGCCATCAGAAGCCACAAATACTTTCGTTGCTTTCTTACCTAACATCATATTGGCCTTGCCACCGAATGAGTTGGCCTCGTGAATAAAACTTGGCACGCCTTTCGATTGCGCATAACGCAATACCGGATAGGTTGAATAACCGCCAACACCGATTACCGCATCCGGCTTAAATGAACCAAAGATCTTTCGTACCTGGAAAAAACTTTTGATGAGTTTATAAGGCAGCATAATATTCTTCAATAAATTCTGCCTGTTGAACCCTGCGATATCCAATCCTCTTATTTCATATCCCGCCTGCGGAACTTTTTCCATTTCCATTTTACCCTGCGCGCCGATAAATAATATTTCTATAGCCGGATCTTCCCGCTTCAACGCATTGGCAATGGCTATGGCCGGGAAAATATGCCCACCAGTACCTCCGCCTGCTATGATTATTTTCTTTATCACCGTTATACTGTTACAATATTTTCTTTTGCTGCTGTTTCACTAACTACCGGTTCGATAGGTGCCTTACCCTCCATCTGTTCCACATTTCTCGCCACGCTTAAAATAATTCCGATCGCCCCGCAGGTAAACAGGAACGAACTTCCACCCATACTTACCAGGGGAAGTGTAACTCCGGTTACCGGAACCAAATTCACGTTCACCGCCATGTTTGCCACTGCCTGTATCACCAATGTAAAACTCAACCCCAATGCAAGGAATGCACCAAAAGCATAAGGGCATCTCCTGAAGATCCTGATACAGCGGAAAAGAAAAACGAGGTAAATAAATATCATGAATGCTCCACCCAGCAAACCATATTCTTCTATGATGATGGAATAAATAAAATCATTGTATGCCTGCGGTAGAAAATTTCTTTGACGGCTGTTGCCCGGACCTAATCCTACCAACACACTCCCATTGGCAATAGCAATTTTAGCTTGCTGCACCTGGTAAGGCGTTTCATTATCTTTTGCGTACATAAAATCCTGCACACGTTTTACCCAGGTTCCGAAACGGCCGAAGGATTTTGCTTTCTCGGCCATGGCCGATTTTTTTGTATCGTCTTTTTGTTTGCCATCATAAGTTGCCACTGCAACGGAAACGATAATAGCTACAGGTATTAAGGCAACGGCAATGGTGAGAAAAATATGCTTCAAACTTATTCTGCCAATGAACATCAGCAATAAAGCAGTGGCGCCCGTTAGCAAAGCATTGGACAAATTGGCCGGCATGATCAATGCACAGATTATCAATACCGGCGTAACAACCGGAATAAATCCTTTTTTGAAATCTTTGATTACCTCCTGCTTCTTACTAAGCAAACGTGAGATATACATGAACAAGGCAAGTTTCGCGAGGTCACTTGTTTGAACTGTCATATTAATGATCGGCAATTTGATCCAGCGGCTGCCATCGTTGATCTTTGCACCGAATAATAAGGTATAAAGCAATAGTGGTATCGATATCAAAAACAATATCGTAGCCACTTTCGAAAAAATGGTATAGTTGATACGATGCAGGAAATAAATAACCAATAAACCTACCAATGAAAAAGATACTTGTTTAAAAAGATACACGTTCGTATTTCCTTTATACAGTTTATACGCCAATGAACCGGTAGCGCTGTACACCACAAGTATAGAAATGAGAGATAGCAACACAACAATGCCCCAAATATATTTATCCCCCCTTGTTCTTCGCACAAGCTGCCCGCGCATACCACCGATAGTTGGCATCTGTGCGAACAATGTATCTTTTATCTCACTCATTGTATCCAGTTAAAATAGCCAGAGTGGTTAAACACGGTAAATAATTTTAACCTGTTTAACCACTTTAACGCATTACTATAATTCCTTCACCGCGTTCTTAAACTGCGTACCCCTATCCTCATAATTCTTGAACAGATCAAAACTTGCACAGGCAGGGCTTAACAAAACCACATCACCTTTTGCTGCGAGTTTGAAAGAAGCATTCACCGCTTTCTTAGCCGAATCAGTCTCTACGATCACCGGAACAATATCTTTAAAAGCCTCTATGATCTTTTTATTGTCCACACCCATACATACGATCGCTTTCACTTTCTCTTTTACGAGTTCGGCGATCAACCCGTAATCATTCCCCTTATCGGTACCACCCAATACCAATACCGTTGGTTTATTCATACTCTCCAATGCAAACCAGGTACTGTTTACATTGGTTGCTTTACTGTCGTTGATAAACTCAACACCCCTTACCATGGCTACAAATTCCATCCGGTGCTCGAGGCTGTGGAAATTCTTTATTGCCTCACGGATCTTTTCTTTGCGGATGCCGATCGTTGAAGCGGCGATGCCTGCTGCCATAGTGTTGTAGTTATTGTGTTTACCTTTCAGAGCAAAGTCATAGATACTCATGCTTACTCTTTCTTCCTGGATCCTTAGCATCATCTGGTCGCCCTTGATGTAGCCGCCTTTTTTTACTTCGTGTTTCATAGAGAATGGTAGTGGGTTAGTATGAATGGTTAGTAATGGGATTTTTTGCATGATCACTTCATCGTCTTCGCAGTAAATGAAGAAATCATCTTTTGTCTGGTTCTCTATCACCCTGAACTTACTGTTGATGTAATTCTCAAACTTGTAGTCATACCTGTCGAGATGATCCTCAGTAATATTCAGCAACACTGCTATCTCTGCACGGAACTCTTTGATATCGTCTAATTGAAAAGAACTTATTTCTACTACATACAATTCCTTCGGATCCACCGCCACCTGTTTGGCAAATGAGATCCCGATATTGCCTACCATCGCACAATTCAATCCAGCAGTTTTACAGATATGATAGGTCAAGGCCGTTGTTGTACTCTTACCATTACTGCCCGTGACCGCAACTATCTTGCTGTTGCCTTTGAAACGATACGCGAGTTCTATCTCGCTGATCACCGGTATTCCTTTTTTCCTGATCTCTTTCACCATTTCATTCTTTTCAGGAATACCAGGGCTCTTCATCACTTCATTGGCCGACAATATCTTTTCCGTTGTATGTTGTCCTTCTTCAAATTCAATTCTGTTATCAAAGAGCTCTTGTTTGTAATTTTCTTTTATCATTCCTCCATCACTTACAAATACCTCATATCCTTCTTTCTTCCCAAGCAGCGCCGCTCCGACCCCGCTTTCACCTGCACCTAATATGACTAATCTGTGTTTCATCTACCGATATTGCAACGCTACGCGTCTTTGTTATTTTCCTAACTCCCCCTTTTAGGGGGTTGGGAGATTATCTTATTTTCAACGTCACCAGCGACATCACCACACACAGTATGGTAATGATCCAGAAACGTATGGCTATCTTATTTTCGTGAAATCCTTTTTTCTGGTAATGGTGGTGAATCGGGCTCATCAGGAATATCCGCCTTCCTTCACCATATTTTTTCCTTGTGTATTTGAAATATGCTACCTGTATCACTACACTCAGGTTCTCGATCAGGAACACACCGCAGAAGATCGGGATCAACAATTCTTTTCTTACGATGATAGCAAGCGATGCAATGATCCCGCCTAATGCCAGGCTTCCAGTATCTCCCATAAATACCTGTGCAGGATAAGCGTTGTACCAAAGGAACCCGATACATGCCCCAACAAATGCTCCTACAAAAATGGATAGCTCCCCAAGGTTCGGTATGTACATCACATCAAAATAATCGGCTAACACATTGTTACCACTGATAAAGACAAATACACCAATGCCCGCGCCGATGATCGCACTCACACCGCCTGCCAGTCCATCCAAACCATCAGTCAGGTTTGCACCATTCGACACTGCAGTAATAATGAACGTTACAATGAGGATATAAATGATCCATGTATATTTTTCAGCGCCGGGGCCCATCCAGTTGATCAGCCTGCTATAATTGAATTCATGATTCTTTACAAACGGGATCGTAGTGATCGGTGTTTTTACTTTTACAAATCTTTTCTCAACACCATTTAATTTTCTTTTGATCACATTGGTATCTTTTGCAAGGCGTTCTCCTTTTTGTAACTGCGCTTGTGTGGTCACTATTTCCCTTTCAACAGTTACTGCATTGCTGAAGTAAAGTGTTACACCAATGATAATACCCAATCCTAACTGTCCTATGATCTTAGTTATTCCGGCCAATCCATCACTGTCTTTCTTTTTATAAGTTTCTCCTTTTTCCAATGCTGCTTTCCTTGCACGGATCTTGAACAGGTCATCTAAAAATCCTATGACACCCAACCAAACAGTACACAATACCATTAAACGGATATAAACTTTATCAAGGTTGGCAAATAATAGGGTTGGGATCAGGATACTTAACAGGATGATGATGCCACCCATGGTTGGTGTTCCCTTCTTTTGTGCCTGTCCTTCCAAACCCAGGTCACGCACACTTTCACCGATCTGTTTTTTCTTAAGAAACTGGATAATGCGTTTACCATATACTGTTGCTATCAACAATGACAAGATTATTGACATAGCAATACGGAAGGTTTGGTACTGGAACAATCCAGCACCGGGTATGTGAAACTCTTTACCTAGCCAGTTAAAAAAATAGTATAGCATAGTTGTTCTTTTAAGCTGTGAGCTTCGAGCTATGAGCGGTGAGCTCGAAGCCCATGGCTCATGGCTCGTAGCTTATTTTTCAAGTAACTCAAACATTTCCCTCAACACTTCCTTGTCATCAAAAGGATGTTTTACCCCGTTGATATCCTGGTATTTTTCATGCCCCTTTCCTGCCACAAGAATGATATCTTCTTTGTTCGCAAAACTCACCGCTGTTTTGATGGCTTCTTTCCTGTCTTCTATCGAGATATATTTTTTCTTCGCCGCACTTGATAATCCTTCCTGCATATCTCTTAAGATCTGGGCGGGATCTTCTGTCCTGGGGTTATCACTGGTCAGTATTACTTTATCGCTCAGGTCACAAGCTGTTTGTGCCATGATGGGACGCTTGGTTTTATCACGATCCCCGCCACAGCCCACTACTGTGATCACCTGCTCATATCCTTTGCGTAATTTTTTGATCGTCATCAATACGTTCTCCAGTGCATCGGGTGTATGTGCGTAGTCAACGATGCCGATGATCAGCCCACTGCTCAAGCTATAATCGAATCTTCCTTCCGCACCAGTCAATAAACTCAGTGCCGTAAGTACCGTTTCGCTTTCTTCGCCCAGGCAAATAGCTGCACCGTAAACAGCGAGAAGATTGTATGCATTGAATTCGCCGATCAAACGGAAATGCACTTCTTTGTCATTTACCGTCATCACCAAACCTGTCAGTACATTCTCTAATATTTTCCCTTTGAATGTGGCAACCGTTTTCAGACTATAGAGATATTTTTTTGCATTCGTATTTTGCAACATCACTTCTCCGCGTTTATCATCTGCATTAGAGATGGCAAAGGATGATGAAGGCAACTCATCAAAAAATCTTTTCTTCACCCGGATGTATTCATCAAATGTTTTATGATAGTCCAGGTGATCGTGCGTGATATTGCTGAATAGCGCTCCTGTAAAATGCAACCCTGTAATACGGTGCTGGTGTATCGCGTGACTGCTGCATTCCATGAACACATGCGTGCAACCTTCATCAAGCATCTGTTTTAACAATGCATTCAGGCTAACTGCATCGGGTGTTGTATGTGTAGCTGGAATGATCTGCTCCGCAATTTGATTTTGCACCGTACTGATCAATCCACATTTATATCCTAACTGTGTAAACAGTTTAAATAAAAGGGTAGCAATGGTCGTCTTACCATTCGTGCCTGTTACACCTACCAATTTCATTTTCGTTGATGGTTCGCCATAAAACTGGTGTGCCATATAAGCAACGGCCTCATTGGTATTGATGACCTGTAAATAAGTAACGCCTTCTGAGACAGCAGGCGGCATCTCATCACACACAACGGCTACTGCACCAAGTGAAACTGCTTTGTCAATAAACTGGTGGCCATCAGACTGCACACCACGTATGGCAACAAAAACATCACCTGCTTTCACTTTACGTGAATCGATCTGTATACCTGTAACAGTAATACCCGTGCTTCCCTGAACCTGTTTCAGGTGAACCTTGTATAATATGTCCTGCAGTATCGCCATACGGTCGGGACGCTAAGCATCCATCTTTAAATTCCAGGCTGCACGCAAGCGGCCTGAACGTTTTACAATTAATTCAATTCAATACTTATCAACTGACCCTTTGCAACCGGTTGCCCCGCTACAATGGATTGTGCTGCTACTTTTCCTTTTCCTC
>JAQBNJ010000407.1 GCA_028288645.1 Sediminibacterium sp. | reverse complement strand
TTACCTGTAGAAATAATTTCGTTCCGCCGTTTTGTTTCGCATATTCGATGGTCTTCTCCAGCAGCGCTTTACCCGCGCCTGTTTTTTGAGTGATAGGGATCACGTATAATTTATTCAGCTTAAATTTTCCTTCTCCTTCATCAGATACGGATGCAAATCCAAAAACATTTTCATCCAATTCGGCCATAAAGAATTGATGCCCCTTATTCATCTGTTCCTGCAAAGCGGTTTCGCTGTACATGAGGCGCATCATGTAATCCAGTTGTTCTTTGGATAAAAGTTCACCATAGGCAACGGGCCATGTTTCCTGTGCAATGCGCCTGATATCGTTGATAGAAGCGGAGCTTGCTTTTTTTATGATCAATGCGGTACTCATATCAAGGAACGGTTATTATTTTTTTCTTTTTCAAAAAGAATTTCCGGTTTAACCAGTTGGCAGCCAGCGCTCCTCCCGCGCCCACTATAATACCACCGATAACATCCGAAGGATAATGTTCTCCCATGTATATTCTCGAATAACCCACGCAACCCACCCACGCAATAGCAGGAACAGCAACATACCATTTTTTTGTAGCGATGATCAGCGAGGTGGCACTCGCTGCAACAACAGACACATGCCCGGATGGAAATGAATAGTTGATATCTCCCGGTATGAAAAACATAGTAGTATCAGTTAGGTAGGGCCGGGGGCGTTTTATTGTTTCCTTCATTAGATAGGTTGCGCCGGCAGCGATCGCAAGGCCCGCTACTGTTTCATACGAATTGATCTCAAGGTTTTTGTTCTTTGTGATCAGTGCTACTGCAAACATGCCAACCGGGATGGCCACCGCCAGCGGTTTGGCCGTATTGCTGATACTGCGCCACATATCGCCGGATTTATAGGGATGATAGTTGTGGCGTAGAACATTCCACTCCCATTGCGCCTGCGTAAAAGCGCTGAGAGTTAGAAAAAGAAAAGAAATAAAAAGAAATTGTTTTTTTACTTGCATGATCCGTTTTTTTGCAATTTTTTTCACGCAAAGGCGCAAAGGAGCAAAGACGCAAAGAAACCGGTTAGCATAAAACTTTGCGTCTTTGCTCCTTAGCGCCTTTGCGTGAAATATTTCTCACCTATAAATTCTTTAAACCCTCTTCAATTGTTTTTATTCTCGCTTCCGCATCTGCCTGTTTCTTTCTTTCCAAAGCGATCACTTCAGGTTTTGCATTTTGTACAAAACGTTCGTTGCTTAGTTTTTTGAGTACACTTTCAAGGAACTTCTTCTGATGCTCGAGATCCTTTAATAATTCTGCTTGTAAGGTGGCTGTATCCAGTTGCCTTTCTGTTTCAATAAAGAACTTGTCTTTTTCTACTGCTACTACAATTGTGTTGGGTACGGTTTCAGCGGTATAAAAAATACTTTCTGCATTCACCTGTTTCAACAGAATGTTTTCAATGGCACGATAACTTTCTTCAGCCGTTGCCTGTATATGTAATTTGATAGGATCTTTTGGTTTGACCTGGATTTTATTCCTCGCATCACGCAACGCAGAGATCCCCTGTTTCAATAATTCACCGGCTTCGAGTATGGAACTGTCGAATGACTGAAGGGGTGCCACTTGTTTCACACAGAGATCATCTTTTCTATCCTGTAATAAATGATAGATCTCTTCCGAAATGAATGGCATGAACGGTTGCAATAATTCCATCAACTCTTCAAAATACACCAGGGTTTTTTGATACACAGCGGCATCGATCGGTTGCTCAAATCCGGGTTTGATCCATTCTAAATACCAACTGCAGAAATCATCCCATATCAGTGAATAAATGGTCTTCAGTGCTTCGCTTAAGCGGAACTGTACCATCATTTCGTTGACTTCTGTTTTTACCAGGTTCAAACGATTCTCAAACCAGTCAATTGCAAAGTTTGTGGTTTGTGGTTTGTGGTTTGTTGCTGCTTCTGCCTGTCTCGCTTCCCACATTTTTATCAGCTTCAGCGCGTTCCAGAGTTTGTTGTTGAAGTTTCTTCCCTGTTCGAGTGAGGATTCATCAAACAAAATATCATTACCCGCCGGTGAAGCGATCATGATCCCAAAACGTACGGCATCTGCACCATATTGATCGATCAATGCAAGCAGGTCCGGCGAATTGCCGAGGCTCTTGCTCATTTTTCTTCCCTGTTTATCGCGAACAATGCCGGTAAAATAAACATCATTAAAAGGCTTCCCGCCCATGAATTTTTTCCCCGCCATGATCATCCTCGCTACCCAGAAAAAAATGATTTCAGGAGCGGTTACCAGTGTGTTGGTTGGATAATAATAGTTCACTTCCGCATTGCCGGGATCAGATAATCCTTTGAATACTTCGAAGGGCCAGAGCCAGGAAGAGAACCAGGTGTCGAGACAATCATCATCCTGACGAATGTCGTGAGACTGGAGACTGGAGTTAGAAGACTGGAGTTGTTTCAGCGCATCATCTTTTGATGCAGCAACAGCAAAACTTCCGTCGGGTGCATAGTATGCCGGTATCCTGTGTCCCCACCAGAGTTGACGGCTGATGCACCAGTCTTTGATATTCTCCATCCAGTGCCGATAAAGATTTTTGAATTTCGCGGGATGGAAATTGATCTCTTCATTCATCACGGCATCCAGCGCGGGGCCAGATAATTTTTTCATATCAACCCACCATTGTAAACTCAACCGCGGCTCTACCACTGCATCGGTTCGTTCGCTGTAACCTACTTCACTGGTGTAATCTTCTGTTTTTACTAAATAACCTTCCGCTGCTAATTGAGCAACGATCTTTTTTCTTGCATCAAAGCGGTCGAGGCCAACATAGATCTCTGCAGCGGAATTCAGTGTGCCATCATCATTAAATATATCAACCACTTCAAGGCCGTATTTCTGGCCGAGCTGGTTATCGTTCATGTCATGCGCGGGCGTTACTTTCAATGCGCCTGTTCCGAAATCCATGGTCACATATTCATCCGTGATGATGGGAATGCGACGGTTGATCAGCGGCACTATTGCAAACTTTCCATGAATATGTTTGTAGCGTTCATCATTGGGGTGTACGCAAACTGCTGTATCGCCCATAATGGTTTCAGGCCTTACCGTGGCGATGATAACATGTTCGCCCGTATCTGAGCCATCGGCGTTTTCTAATTTGTATTGTAAGTGATATAATTTCTGCTGTGTTTCCTTCCTGATCACTTCTTCATCGCTCAATGCGGTCA
>JAQBNJ010000395.1 GCA_028288645.1 Sediminibacterium sp. | reverse complement strand
ATACCTGTTTCCCAGAAATCTCTAACGTTATTTGGTTGAGCTACAAAAGGAGCAGTTTTGAAAGAACGGTCGTGGCCGGCGATACATGAATAACCTGGCACATATTCCTGTCCTGTCATTTCGGGTCCCCAGCTTGAGTCATCTGTATAATCAGGAAAACTTTTTCCGTCCAATGCTTTCCATTCGATCGGGTCGCCTGCTTTGTAATGATAAACCGTGAGCGCAGGATTGGCACCGCCTGAATATTTGTTCTGGTATTTAGGAAGAATGTAAACCCTGTCGAATGTGATGCCCGAGTTTACTTCAACGCCGCCACCATTGGCATTCTTTTTACGGCTGGTGATAATGATGGCACCGTTAGCTGCGCGTCCGCCTAAAAGAGCGGTTGCATTTGCACCTTTTAATACAGTCAATGATTCAATATCATCAGGATTGATGTCGATAGAATTCACGATCGTACCGTCTACCACATAAATAGGAGACGCATCGCCATTCAGTGTAGAACCACCACGGATGCGTAATACCGCATCCCTGTCCAATGCCACGGGTGACTGTCCCCTGAACTGCACACCCGCTACTTTACCTGCCAAAGCATTGTTCAGGTTTGGTTGACGGATGAGGTTAAGCGTTGGTGCCGAAACTGTTTGTGCGCTGTATGGGGTAGTACGTGCACTTTTCTTCATTTCAAAGGCTGTTGTTACTACGATCTCAGCCAATGTTTCTGATTCATTTCTGTCAAGCACAGCTGCAACGCTGTTCGCGCTGGTAACCGTTATCTGTTTTTCAAACAGACCCTGTGCAGAGATCACAAGTACATCACCCGTTTTCGCTTTCACGATAAACTTACCCTCGGCGTCGGATGTGGTACCTGTTTTTGTGCCTTTAATTACGATGGATGCAAATGGGACCGGTAATCCCTTGGAATCAGCTACAGTTCCTGTAACAGACCGGACCTGGGCGATGGCTGCCATAGAACAACATAGCAAAGCCACCACAAGCGTGGTTACAATTTTCTTCATGTGTTTTAGTTTTAAGGGCTTTTGAGTGAGCGAATATAACTAATCAGCTAATAATGTTAAAAAAAACCTAAGAAATGACATTAGTATGACTGGTAAAATCGCCTATCAGCAATCAGACCAATGGAAAAAGAAAAATGCTGCGCATAAAACCTAAAGTTTAGTTAATACGATATTATTATAAGTTTTAGATTGTTGATAATCAGCATAAATTAAATTAATTTATATATATTAATTTTAAGGTATTTTAAACAAATTGATTTTCAGCAAAACCAGTTTTTAGTGATTATCTTATATGAACGGTAAGGACGAAAAAAATGAGGGCTGCACCTTCAATTCTGATATTTTTGCGGTCTTATGATACTATTAGATGGTAAGATAGCCTCAGCGGCAGTTAAAACAGGCATCCAGGAACAAACACAACAGATCATCGCATCGGGAAAACGCGCGCCTCATCTCGCGGCGATATTAGTAGGCACCAATGGCGCCAGTGAAACCTATGTGGCCAGTAAAGTGAAGAACTGCGAAGAAGTGGGTTTCCGGTCAACGCTTATACGGCTGGACAGTAATGTTGAAGAAGCGGTTTTACTACAGGCCATCCGGTCGTTAAATGAGGATGCGGAAGTAGATGGCATCCTGGTTCAGCTACCGTTGCCCAAACAGATCAGCGAGCAGAAAGTGATAGAAGCCATCGATCCTTCAAAAGACGTGGATGGTTTTCATCCGAGCAGTGCGGGTAAACTGGTGCAGGGACTCCCCACGTTTATCCCGGCTACACCCTATGGCATCATGCTGATGCTGGAACATTTTGATATAGAAACAAAAGGCAAACATGCGGTTGTAATCGGCCGCAGCAATATTGTAGGAAGACCGATGAGTATTTTATTAAGCAGTAACCTGAAAAGAGGCAACTGCACGGTTACGATCTGTCATTCGCAAACACCCAACTTACAGGAACTCTGCCTGCAGGCCGATATCATCGTTGCCGCATTGGGACGACCTGAATTTGTAAAAGCCGATATGGTAAAAGAAGGGGCTGTTATTATAGACGTCGGTATCACACGTGTTGATGATGCTACGGCCAAAAAAGGTTTCCGCATTAAAGGCGATGTTGCATTCAACGAAGTATCGCCCAAGACTTCAGCCATCACTCCTGTACCGGGTGGTGTGGGGTTGATGACGATTGCGGGGCTGTTGAAGAATACGTTACAAGCCTATTTAATTAATAATTAAGAGTTAATAGCTAATAATCGGGTGGCCTAAACTATAGGACTAATTATTAACTCTTAACTCTTAACTATTAATTATTAATTTCTCAACCGCATACCTTTGCATCACATGACTCCTACTCTTACAACATTACCAATCATGGAATCTTTCTACACCATCCAGGGAGAAGGTTTTCACCAGGGGCGTGCGGCTTATTTTATCAGGCTGGGCGGATGCGATGTGGGTTGTTTCTGGTGTGATGTGAAAGAGAGCTGGGACGCATCGAAACATCCGCAGGTAAATATTGAGGAGATCGTAAACAACGCGAAAGAATATCCCGGCCGGCTTGCCGTGATCACCGGTGGCGAACCATTAATGCACCAGCTTGATGAACTGACGGATCAATTACATGAAGCGGGTTTCGAAACCAATATTGAAACATCAGGCTCATCAGCTTTCAGCGGGCATTGGGACTGGATCTGTTTATCTCCCAAAAAATTCAAAGCGCCTTTACCTGGGATCGTTCCTTTAGCAAATGAATTAAAAGTAGTAGTATTCAACAAACACGATTTTGCATGGGCCGAAAATTATGCAGCGCAGGTAAATGATTCCTGCAAATTATACCTCCAGCCCGAATGGGACAAAGCGGCTGAAGTAACGCCGATGATCATTGATTACATCAAAGCCAACCCGAAATGGGAATTGAGTTTGCAGGTGCATAAGTACATTAATGTTCCCTAGGGAATATTGAATATCGAACACTGAACAAGGAATTTTGAAGTGAGTTGCCGTCATTGTAATCTGTTCAACAACGCGGAGACCCACCTCAACATTCAACATTCCTTGTTCAATATTCAATATTCGATTCATTTTAACACCCTCTTTCTTCTCTTTTCCCGAACTTGCCTGTTTACTTTTCATTATGAAATTATTCCTGGTTTCTCTTGCTTTACTTATTGGCACCACCAGTTTCTCACAGGTATATGATCCTGAACATGTGAAAGCAAAAGCAGTTAAGATATACGAACATGCATTGGACCTTTTGAAAGATGGGCAGATCAAAGAAGGTGTTCCGCTTTTAATGCAATCGATCAGCGAAGACAGCAATTTTGTAGATGCCTATTTATCGCTGGCAGGCGCTATGGGGGAATTAAAGAAATATGACCAGGCAGTTAAACTTTATGAAAAAGCAAAACAGAAAGACAGTAGTTATTTCCTGATCTATAATCTCCCCTATTCCATCAATCTTGCAGGGCAGGGAAAATATGAAGAGGCATTGGCCGCGGTGAACAGGTTTTTACAATATCCCAAACTCAACGACAGAAGTTTCAAGAGCGCGCAATACCGGAAACGTACCTATGAATTCGCAGTCAACTATGCGGCACAGCACAGGGATGCGCATTATGATTTTGCACCGGTGAACCTGGGTGATAGCGTGAATACTGCAGCATCAGAATATTATCCATCCGTAACTGTTACAGATAGTTTATTGGTATTTACACGCCAGACAGGACCGGCCCGCGAAGACTTTATTGAGAGCCGGGTAAATGGATCTTCGTTTGGAAAATGGAAACTGATAGATGGTGATATTAATCTCGAAACAAACAAAGGTGCACTGTCTGTTTCGCAGGATGGTGAATGGCTTGTGTTTGCGGGACAGTTATCTACACAGAGTTATAAAAGTTTTGACATTTATATTTCTTACTATACCCCGCAGGGATGGAGCGAGCCGCAGAGTATGGGCGACAATATCAATACAGATTCTTATGAAACCGGGCCAACATTAAGTCCTGATAAAAGAGCTTTGTATTTTGTGAGCAGCCGGCCAGGTGGTTATGGCGGTCTTGATCTTTACGTGAGTTACCGGCAGCCAAACGGAAAATGGGGACCGGCCATTAATATGGGTCCGGATATAAATTCTGCCGGAGATGAAAAAGCACCATTTATTCATGCGGATAATCAAACACTCTATTATACCTCTGATGGATTACCTGGTTACGGAAATTCTGATTTATTCCTTGTACGGAAAAAATTAAACGGCGAATGGGGTAGCCCGGAAAATTTAGGCGCACCTATTAATACCATCGAAAACGAAGGAAGCCTTGCCGTGTCTGCAGATGGCTTAACTGCTTACTATGCAAGTGACAGAAGTGACAGCCGTGGCGGTCTTGATATTTATAAGTTCGATCTGCGTCCTGATATCAGGCCATTCCGCACTTTGTATGTAAAAGGAAAAGTGATCGATAAAAAAACAAACAAGCCATTGCCGTCTTCTGTAGAATTGATAGATAACAGTAACCGAAATGCATTAATGAAAGTGCAGACAGACGAACTGGGCGAATACTTTATCACGCTGCCAACCGGAAAAAATTATACGTTCGCTGTTAACCGGAAAGGTTATTTATTTTTTAGCGAGGTATATGCATTGAGTAATAAACAGGCGGATAGCGTTTACAAAAAAGATATTTATTTACAGCCAGTAGAACTGAACGCGGTAAGTACATTCAATAATATTTTATTTGCCAACAACTCTTTCGAATTACCCCAGGCAGGTTTTGTTGAACTTGATAAACTATTGCAGGTACTAACAGAAAATCCAACTTTAAAAGTGGAGATCAGCGGCCATACAGATAATGTGGGTAAGGTTGATGATAATCTCAAACTCTCAACCAACCGCGCGAAATCGATCGTAGACTATCTTGTAGGCAAAGGAATTGTTGCCGCAAGAATGAGTTACAAAGGATATGGTTCTACGCAGCCTGTTGCGGACAATAACACAGAAACCGGTAGAGCAAAGAACAGGAGAACGACGTTTACGGTGGTAGGCCTATGAATATTGAACACTGAACAAGGAATTTTGAATGTAGAAGTGGGGTCGCCGTTCTTCGAACCTGTTCAAAGGCGTTCTGAAGATGAGGAACAACTTGTTTGCTCCATTACACTCGGGACTGGAAGTCCCGTGTGTAGTGAATAATCTTCCGAACACGTGGGACCTATTCAACAATGCGGAGGCCCAATTCAACATTCAAAACTCCTTGTTCTGTGTTCAATATTCGTATTCCTCCTGCGTATAAATACCTAATCAAATCCTCTCATTTTTTATAGACATTGGGAAATATTTCCCGACGTTATGAAAGATGAATTGTATTACCAGGTAGCGCTCACATTGATCCCTGATCTCGGCCCTATACGTGCGAGGTTATTGGTGGAACATTTCGGGAGCGCATCATCCGTTTTTAAAGCGAAGAAAAAAGAGATCAGTGTTATTGAAGGTATTGGAGAATTTTCGGCGCGGGCTGTAAAAAACTGGAATGGTTTTGCTGAGGTGGATGAAGAAATTTTATTTATTGAAAAGCATCGCATCCAGGCTCTGTTCATCACCGACAAAGACTACCCTCAACGTTTATTACACTGTTACGATCCGCCAACACTTTTATATTATCGCGGTAACGCAGATCTTAACAGCAGCCGGATCATCAGTATCATCGGCACAAGAAATCATACGGACTATGGCAGGCAGGTGACTGAACAATTGGTGGCCGAATTAGAAGCGCAACAGGTATTGATCGTGAGCGGTTTGGCATTTGGTATTGATTCGATCGCGCATAAAATTTCTTTGCAACATGGTTTGCCAACGATTGGTGTGTTGGGACATGGATTGGATACGATCTATCCATCACAAAACAAATCGCTCGCGAAAGAAATGGTATCGCATGGTGGATTGTTAACGGAATTCAGGAGAAATACAAAACCGGATAAACATAATTTTCCTAAACGCAACCGCATTGTGGCCGGCATGGCAGATGCTACCATCGTGATCGAAACTGCGAGCAAGGGCGGCAGTATGATCACGGCAGAACTCGCCTGTAATTATAACCGCGATGTGTTTGCGATACCCGGCAGGATCAATGATCAAAAAAGCAGTGGGTGCATACAATTGATCAAACAAAACAAGGCCGTATTACTCACCGGCGCTGAACAACTGGCGGAAACGATGGGATGGCTGGACAAAAAGAAACCCATCAAAAAACAAAAAGAATTGTTCATTGAATTAACAGCCGATGAAAAGGTGATCGTGAACATTTTAAAAGAAAAAGAAACCGTGCCTATTGATGCGCTGTATTTGCAAAGCGGCCTCAGCAGCAGCAATGTGGCTGCGGCAATATTGAATCTTGAAATTCAGAGTGTGGTTGTCGCATTGCCAGGAAAGATGTATAAGTTGCTTTGAACACTGCTCAATCGTTTTTATTCAATTGTTTTGGTTATTTTCATGATCA
>JAQBNJ010000327.1 GCA_028288645.1 Sediminibacterium sp. | reverse complement strand
CAGGAAATGGCTAAGAAAAAATTAGTGAGCGTACTGGTCAGTATCACCTCGTTCAACGAGGACCTTCGCCGCACAATGGAACCGCGAACCACCACCGCTAAACAAAGATTACGTGTGATCAAAGAACTCAGCGATTCAGGTGTACGCGCAGGCGTAATGCTCGGCCCTATGATACCCGGGTTGAATGAACATGAAATGCAACGCATCATGGAAGCGGCGAGTGAGAACGGCGCTACTTTTTCAGCATACACATTTATCAGGTTAAACGGAGCCATCAAACTCATCTTCCACGACTGGCTCTATAAAAATTTCCCTGACCGTGCAGATAAAGTATGGCACCTGATAGAGAATGGGCATGGAGGGAAAGTGAATGATAGCCGCTATGGTGTTCGTATGCGTGGTGAAGGGCCGATATCTGACCTGGTAAGACAGCAGTTTAAAAAGTATAACAAGATATACAAGCTGAACGCGGAGAGATGGGAGTTAGATTGCAGCAATTTCAGGAGACCGGGGGAGCAGGGGAGGTTGTTTTGAACACGAATTACACGAATTTAGAAACACGAATTAGAACACGAATTACACGAATTGGCGCGAATTAGGCACGCTATCCATTCGTGCCAATTCGTGTAATTCGTGTTCTAATTCGTGTAATCCAATAAAAATTCCTGTAATTCGTATCATGAAAACAATCGGCATTGTTGGTGGCATCTCCTGGCTCTCCACCATCGAATACTACAAATTCGTAAACCAGTTAGTGAATGAAAGATTAGGTGGCGTAAACGCTGCGCGGGTGATCATCTACTCCGTCAATTTTGCTGATATAAAAAGATTGACAGAAGCGGATGATTGGGATGGCCTTACAGCAATGATTTCTGAAGCGGCACAGCAATTGGAAAAAGCGGGTGCGAATTGCCTGCTTGTAGGTGCTAACACGATGCATAAAATAGCAGACAGGGTACAGGCTGCTGTAAACATTCCCCTGATACATGTTGCAGTGGTAACAGCAGAGGCCATCAAAAAGAAAAATTTACAAACCGTTGCCTTGCTAGGAACCAAATATGTAATGCAACAGGAATTCTACCGGAATAAATTATCTGAACAAGGGATCAATATTCTTATTCCTGAACAGGAAGACATTGATTATATCAATAACGCTATTTATACTGAATTTGGAAAAGGAATTTTTCTTCCTGGGACCAAACAAAGATTTTTAGAAATTATTGATAAGTTGGTTGTGCGGGGAGCGGAAGGCGTGATCTTCGGGTGTACCGAAATTCCAATTTTAATACAAGCGGATGATTGCAGCATTCCTGTTTTTGATACGACACTGATACATTCCACTGCTGCAGTAGATTTTGCTCTAAAATAATTTTTTTTTGCCACAGACGACACAGATTGCCACAGATGTTTTTCTGTGATAGTCTGTGGCGATATTTTTTAATGAGCTTTCAAAGCGAAGCTTTATTTTCGCTGAAACAGGTTACCAATGGAGGCAGCGATTGAAGCTATCGGAAAATTATTTGAATCGACCGGCAACCCTAAGGCCGAAAGGATCGAGAAACTGCCACAAAGCGGGAGCGACAGGATCTATTTTCGTATTTACTCCGGAAGCGACACATTCATCGCCACCTATAACCTTAACCAGCGCGAAACGCAAACCTTTATTTATTTCAGCCGCCATTTTGTGAATGCAGGGTTACCTGTACCCAAAATACTGGCAGTAAATGAAGATGATACCATTTATATACAGCAGGATCTTGGAACAGAATCGTTGCTGAACCAACTGGAACAACACGGCCATGGAGATCACGCCTATGGTTTGTTCCAGAAAAGTTTATCCGAACTCGCGAGGGTACAGATCTTAGGCGATAAGGGATTGGAATACGATTGGTGCCTTACCGCGAAAGAATTCGGCAAGCAGGCCATCATGAGCGACCTGTTGTATTTTAAATATTATTTTCTTGATACCCTCCAGTTGCCTTATGAGAAACAGGCGATGATGGAAGATTTTGATGCGTTGAGTACTTATCTCACCCGAACCGAAAATAAATATTTCATGTTCCGCGATTTCCAGAGCAGGAATATTATTGTAAAAGATGGCGCCGTAAATTTTATCGATTACCAGGGAGGCATGAAAGGCGCACTGCAATACGATGTGGCTTCTTTACTCTGGCAGGCAAAAGCAGAACTGAGTGAAGAATGGAAAGATTCTTTATTGGAATATTACATGGATGAAGTGGATCAGTTATTGGTGAAACCTGTTGACCGTATCACATTTGTTAGTCAATATAACGGTTATGTGCTCATTAGATTATTACAGGTGATGGGCGCCTATGGATTCCGTGGCCTCTTCGAAAGGAAAGCGCATTTTTTGGCAAGTATTCCTTTGGCGTTGCGTAACCTTAAATTCTTTATTGATCATAAACGGGTAGGCATTGTTACACCGGAGTTTGACCGTGTATTGCGATTAGTAGTGGCAGATGATATGATCAAACGTTTTGAACCGATACAGGCCGACGAACATACGCCGTTGCTGATCGAGATCAACAGCTTCAGTTATAGAAACGGAATTCCTCCTGATCCCAGTGAAAATGGCGGTGGCTTTGTGTTTGATATGCGTGGCATTCTGAATCCCGGCCGTTTTGATGAATATAAAACACTTACCGGTAAAGAGAAATCCGTGCAGGATTTCCTGGAACAAAGAACCAGGATGAATGAGTTCCTTAATAGTGTGTGGGACCTGATCGATATTACGGTTGAAGAATACCTGAGAAGAGGATTCAGCCACCTGATGATCAATTTCGGTTGCACCGGTGGACAGCACAGAAGTGTGTACGCTGCAGAGCAAACCGCGAGGCATTTGAGAAATAAGTATAAAGTGAAAGTACAATTGGAACATACGAACAGTCATAACTGGGTAAGGGAATTATGAAAGCAATGATATTCGCAGCAGGATTGGGTTCAAGGTTAAAGCCCTGGACCGATCATCATCCAAAAGCACTGGCTGTTGTGAATGGGAAATCGTTGCTGCAAAGGAATATCGAATACCTGCAAAAACATGGCATTACCGAAGTGATCGTGAACGTGCATCATTTTGCTGAACAGATCGTTGATGCTATTAAAAAAAATAATGGTTGGGGAAGTACAATAACTATTTCTGATGAATCAGATGAAGTGCTCGAAACAGGTGGCGGTTTAAAAAAAGCAGCTTGGTATTTTGAAAATGCCACCGATCTTGTTGTGATGAACGCAGATATATTGACAGATATGGATCTTTCGGCCATGATCATTCAACACCGGCGGCAAAAACCTTTGGCAACTTTAGCCGTAAGCGAACGTGATACTTCCCGGTATTTTTTATTTGATGAACAAGGCGTACTATGTGGGTGGAGAAATATGAAAACCGGTGAAAAAAGAATTTCGCGTGAGGCCGGTAGCCTGATTCCGAAAGCGTTCAGCGGTATACATGTGATGAACGCCGATCTGTTGAAATTGATCAAACAGGAGGGCAAATTCTCGATGGTAGATGTATACCTGGACCTTGCCAAAGATCATATCATTTCTTCTTACGATCATACCGGCAAACAATTGATAGATGTTGGCAAACCGGAAAGCATTTTGAAAGCTGAAGCCATTTTCCCATAATTATTTATCATGAATAAGATCAGCTTTGCGATAATCGGTTGCGGACAAATTGCACAGCGGCATGCAAAGCATATTCATGCGTATGGGCAACTGGTGGCAGTTTGCGATATTGTTGAGCGTAAAGCTGCATTTCTTGCAGAACAATATAATGCGGCTGTGTATCTACAAATAAATGAATTGCTGTCATCGGGTTTATTGATCGACGTGATCGTGATCTGCACACCCAATGGCCTGCATGCCGAACATAGCATACTTGCTTTACACAAAGGCTATCATGTATTGGTTGAAAAACCTATGGCTTTGTCAGCTGCTGATTGTAAGAACATGATCATCGCTGCTGAGGGAGCGGGTAAAAAAATATTTACTGTTGTGCAGAACCGATTCAATCCGCCGGTACTTGCTGTAAGAAAAGCCTTGAATAAAAATGCGTTCGGAAAGATCTCGTCTATACAACTAACCTGTTCCTGGAACAGGACCGCCGCTTATTATAAAGACTCATGGCATGGAACCAAAGAAATGGATGGTGGTATATTGTTTACACAATTCAGTCATTTTATTGATCTCTTATACTGGCTCTTCGGCGATGTAAAAAAGATATTTGCCGTTACTAGAAATGCTGATCATGAGGATAGCATTGAATTTGAAGACTGTGGCGTGGTTGCGCTTGAATTTGAGAACGGCATAATCGGTACCATAAATTTCTCCATCAACAGTTTTGCAAAAAACCGCGAAGGATCATTAATGATACTGGGCGAGAACGGCTCTGTAAAAATTGGTGGTGAATACCTGAATACAATCGAGTATGCGCAGTTTGCTAATTATCAATTGGAAAATATTGCGGAGGCTACCGGCGCAAACGATTACGGTACCTACCAGGGTTCGATGAGCAACCACGATAAAGTGTATCAAAATATCGTTGATACACTGCAACATGGCGCACCTTTCTATGCCAATGCGCAGGAAGGATTAAAAACCGTTGAGATCATTGAGCGG
>JAQBNJ010000307.1 GCA_028288645.1 Sediminibacterium sp. | reverse complement strand
TTTTATTACCCGGAGTTTTCCAATGAACTCCATTACGAAGCAGAAGTGGTTTTGCGCATCTGTAAGAATGGCAAGTATGTGGATGAATCCGAAGCAGACGATTATTACGATGCATTCACGATCGGTATCGATTTTACTGCGCGTGATATCCAGGCAGAATTAAAAAAGAAAGGATTGCCCTGGGAAAAAGCAAAAGCATGGGACAACTCCGCCGTCATTGGTAAATGGATTCCTTTTACACCGGAGTTGCGGGAAAAACCCATTCATTTTTCCCTGCAAAAAAATAAGGAGACAGTGCAGGTTGGTGATACAACGGATATGATCTTTTCATTCAACTATATCATCGCCCATATCTCCCAATATTTTTCTGTGAACATCGGCGACCTGATCTATACCGGTACACCCGCCGGCGTAGGAGAATGTGTTACTGACGATCTGTTGGAAGGGTTTTATGAGAAGGAGAAGGTGTTTGCGTTGGAAGTGAAATAGGAAAGCTATGAGCTGTGAGCTTCGAGCTGTGAGCTTTGCGCTGCTGGTCCGGGGCGAGAGCTTTCTTATCAAAATTGCAGTTGCATGCTCGCAGTTATTAAAATAAAAGATTGTTACAACCGAAGCGATCAGCATGTGTATAGTAGTGAGTGGTTTTGCGTTTTCATGTGTAAAAGGCTTCGTATCAAAACTTGCAGTAACAAGCTCACAGCTCGTGGCTCATAGCTCACAGCTAAAAAACAGCTACTAAAAAAAATGCTCACTCCCAACATACTCCTCCACGCCTACAAAACAATGGTCACCGCCCGCTCGATGGCGGATACCTATGATGCAAACAGGCAGGTGTGTAAATATGTACACTCCACTTCACGCGGGCATGAAGCGATACAGATAGCAACCGGTTTACAATTATTGTCCTGCGATTGGGTGAGCCCTTATTATCGTGATGACAGTATTTTATTATCGCTGGGATTTACATCGTATGAGTTGATGCTGCAATTGCTGGCGAAGAAAGAGGATCCTTTCTCCGGCGGGCGTTCTTATTATTGTCACCCGAGCAGCAGGGATGTTTCAAAACCATCCATCATACACCAAAGTAGTGCAACAGGTATGCAGGCGATACCTACAACGGGCATTGCGCAGGGAATACAGTTTCTTGAACAAACACGATCACCGCTTTTCAGAAGATCGGATGATGGCAGATCACCAATCGTTGTGTGTTCATTGGGTGATGGAAGTGTAACAGAAGGAGAAGTGAGTGAGGCATTGCAGTTTGCCGTGTTAAAACAATTACCGATTATTTATTTAGTGCAGGATAACCAATGGAGCATCAGTGCATGGGCAGATGAAGTGCGTGCAGGAAATGCTTATGAATATGCAGCAGGTTTTAAAGGGTTGAAACGTTTGCAATGCGATGGCAGTGATTTTATACGAAGCTATGAAACCATGCAACAGGCAATTGAGTATGCAAGATCAGAACGCAAACCGGTTTTGGTGCATGCAAAAGTTCCTTTGCTTGGCCATCATACAAGTGGTGTAAGAAAAGAATTTTACAGGAACAGGGAAGACCTGTTAAAGCATGGCCTGTATGACCCCATGCCAAAACTTCGTTTGTTATTGAATGGGGTAGGATACCAGGAACATGAAATAAACCAGGCAGAAGCAGATGCACTGGAACAGGTAACGCATGATTTTGAAAAAGCACAACTCGCTACAGATCCCGATATCAATTCAATAGAGAATCATGTATTTGCACCAACACCTGTTACCGAAGAAACAGGAAAACGTGTTTCAAAAAATGGCGAACGTGTGATGATGGTGGATGCAGCATTGCATGCCATAGAAGAATTGATGGAAGAATATCCTGAAGCAATTTTATATGGACAGGATGTTGGCGCCCGTTTAGGTGGCGTGTTCCGTGAAGCAGCAACACTGGCCGAAAAATTCGGCGCGAACCGTGTATTCAATACCGCGATACAGGAAGCCTATATTGTTGGATCAACCGTAGGTTTGTCTGCATTGGGTATGAAACCCATTGTGGAGATACAGTTCGCGGATTATATTTATCCCGGCCTCAACCAGTTGATTACCGAAGCATCCAAGTCCTGTTATTTATCCAATGGAAAATTTCCGGTGCAGATGGTATTGCGTGTTCCCACAGGTGCGTATGGTGGTGGTGGTCCCTATCATAGTGGAAGCATAGAGAGCACATTGCTTTCAATAAAAGGAATTAAAGTGGCCTATCCATCGAATGCAGCAGATATGAAAGGATTGATGAAAGCGGCTTTTCTCGATCCCAACCCAGTGGTGATGCTGGAACACAAGGGCCTCTACTGGAGCAAAGTGCCCGGAACAGACGATGCGCGCACGATAGAGCCTGATAAAAATTATATCCTCCCGCTCGGCAAAGCGAATACTATATTGGAGGCCGACCCGGCTAAGATTCGGAAAGGCGACACCGTTTGCATTATTACCTATGGAATGGGTGTTTACTGGGCAAAAACAGCTGCCGAACAGTTGCCCGGCCAGGTAGAGATCATTGACCTGCGCACGCTGTTCCCGCTGGATGAGGAAGCAGTCTTCAATTCAGTCCGCAAACACGGAAAAGTGCTGGTTTTGAGCGAGGAACAGCAGAATAATTCGTTTGCAGAGGCATTATCGCACCGGATCTCCAATCAATGTTTCCATTTCCTTGACGCCAAAGTGGAAGTAATGGGCGCCAAAAACCTGCCCGCAGTGCCTATCAATACTGCCTTAGAGGCGGCCATGCTGCCCACCCCGGCGAAACTAACGGAGCGCTTACACAAACTTTTAGCCTATTAAGGGTTTTTCCTTTTACCCAAACCTCCTATATTTGCAGCCCGTTAGCGAAAACCCTCTAACGGAACCTGACCTGGCGAGGTAGCTCAGTTGGTTAGAGCACAGGATTCATAACCCTGAGGTCACGAGTTCAAATCTCGTTCTCGCTACAGAAAAGGGGCTGCTCAATACGGGCAGCCTTTTTGATTTTGAAACCGCTCTCACATATAGAATGCAAAAAAGACCTGCAAACAGGTCTTTTTGATATTTAATATTGATATTCTTTATTTAGATTTTGCGACCTTTATTGCGGCATTAAGCTCATCCATAAAAACAGCAGCTTCTCTTTCATTTCTAATAGATTTTGAAAGACTGTCATTGACGTTTACCTGTCTTCCATTGTCTTGATTAACCCAATGACTTGTTTTAACAGATTGACTCGCCAACTGTTTAATATGATTAATTTTATTTTGTACTATGTCCTTCATACTGTAAAGTAAATAATTTTCCTGTTGAAAAAAAGTTATTTCTCTAAATGAAACATATAGTATCTATATAAATTGCTTGTATTTCTATCATAATCAAATGGTTCTGGTTTTGGTTTAAAAAATGGCATGCTTTTGTCATCTAATTCTATATCTCCATTCCTTAGAAGCCGAACATACCAATCCACACCCAACGATGCAAAATATTCTTTTAAATATTCTTTGTTTGTAATAAACATCCTATGATATAAATAAGCTCTAACATCATTAGAACCATCAACTCCTATAGTAATCAGTGGATTATTCTGAAGATAGGTGAACCCAAATAATAAGATTGTTGAGAAAACTTTAGTAAGATTCTGATGAGGAATTTCAGCTTGATCGTCTATAGCATCATCGCCAACGGGTGGCCCGAACGATAAGTTAAAGACATTTGGAAGTAAGGGGTCACCAACACTTTTTATAATTATTTTTAACAAGGTTGCACCATTGGCCTTCACTTCCGAATTGAAAGTCATAAACGAAAAATCATTTGCAACCTCAATGGGATCATATGTGTCTTCAAAATTAATTTTAATCACTGTTCATATAGTTGCTTTATAAATGAAAATAAAATAGGAAAGTGTTGTTTGGTTACTGTATTTCTCATTTCGGTAGCATTTTTAACACCTGTGCGGGAAAAAGGTATTATTACGCAGTACAAATTCCGTCTTTTGGCACCTGAGTACCTGAATTCACCTGCTCTTTATTGTATATTTGAAATACAAACATTCAGGCATGACCGAGATCATTATTGATAAGAAAAAATATGTACTTATTCCTGATAAAGACTATCCGTTATTGCAGAAAAAAGCGGCATTGAAATCAAAAACGGAAAAGGTATTTTCATTAGAAGATGCCCGTGTGCATAGTAAAAAACTAATCCGGAAATGGGCAGCACCACAGAGCAATGTGAAAGCCACAAATTAGAAGTTACCGGATATGATTTAACTTCATCTTCATTGAAGGAATGTTGTGTTTCGCTGAAAACTCTACTCGCGGAGTCCCCTGCGCGAGATGTCCGTGGCGAACCCTCTCTTTGAGTATTGGCGAACACACTGCGAAGAAAGAAGGTCTTGATGAAGACCCTGCGGAGAACTCAAGAACCATCGCGGTTGGATGGTTCTAAACCGATTAATCATTTTACTCAGAGTTATAGGGATCGTAGACTCTTTCTTTTTTTAGCTTTTTTATTTTTAGAGCGATTGTTGAAGTAAATTTGAGATATGTCCAGAAAGTTTGTCGATATAACTATCTATGAAGCCAGGAATATGGAGAAAAATGGCAATATAGATTTTGGCTATTGGCATGATAAAACCATTGAAGAAAAACTGAGAGCGGCGGCTCAAATGATCGCTGTTGCATTTAACGAACCATTATTCGTAACAAAGAAGATTGACAGAAATATCTACTCTGTCAGAAAACAAAATTTATAAATGAATATTTTCAACGATGATTTTCGTGATTTTATTCAGTGTTTGAATAAACATGAGGTTGAATATAT
>JAQBNJ010000294.1 GCA_028288645.1 Sediminibacterium sp. | reverse complement strand
AAATGTGTTAATTAAAAAGACAAACAATGAATGAGTCAATAAAAAGCTCTTCCGTTTACACACTGGAAACAGCGGACGAGAAAAAAATGCGCATGGGCATCACAGCCGGTATGGTGGCTGTTTTTTTACTGGTGGGTTATTTCTTTCTTCCGTTGATCACAAAAACCATTACCAACTGGATCGACTTTGGAATTGAAATGGGTAAACTGTTTATCATGGTCGGTATCATTGGTACCATCGTGTTAATGCGAAAAGTACTGATTGCCCGCTGGAAAAGTGCGATCCGTAAGATGACGCGCTGGCTCATCAAAACAGATCTGCCGGGCTTGCTGGAAGTGGTGGTTGATAACCGCCGCGCAGTGCTGGCCAAATTCAACCTGAGCATTAAAAAAATGATGGGCGCCATCTCGCTTCACACAACAAAAATGGCGGAGAGAAAAGAGTCGATGCAGAAAAACCTTGATTATGCATCACAGTTCGCCAAACAATCCAACGATCCGAAACTGGATGGGCATACACGCGACAAAGCCAAGGACCAGATCGCACATTTCAGCCGCGAAGCCGCCGAAGATGAGAAATTATTAAAGGTGATGCAGGAAGACAAACAGAAGATGCTGAAGAGCTATAATTTTTTCGACCGTCTCTACAGCAACCTCGAAAGCAGCACCGAATCGGTAGCCAATACGATCGGCCGTTTGCGCGACCAGTTGCAAACTTCCAATGTATGGAGAGAAGCTGCACACAGTGCCTCTTCTCTACTCGGTGTTTCTGAATTTGAAACCATTACCCTGGAAGAAACAAGGAACCGTATTGCCGAGAACGAATCAGAAGTAATGTCGATGATCCACGACCATGAAACATTGCTGATGAAAATGGAAGCTGAGAATGGTATCATGGATGATGCAGGTCAAAAACTGCTGGAACAATACAGCAGCAAAGTAGATGTTTTCGCTTTTATGAAAAATGAAAACGAACCAACTTACAATCCTGGGTTATCGGCAACAACCGATACTTCATGGTTAACGGCTAACAAAGATTTATTGAAATAGTTTATTACATACAACACAACCAAAACAAGAATATGGAACTTACTGAAAAAGGACAAAAGACCGTTAAGGCCATCCGCAATGCTGTTATTTTTATTGTGATTCTGGCCGCTGGTTATTTTGCCTACACGAAATGGATCTCTAAAGACGGAAAATTATCTGTTGATGGAAAATCAGGCAAACCTGATCTTACTGTTGCTTACAATACATTCACCGGCGTGGAAGGATTGGTGCTGATGAATGGCGGTATGGAACCGAATGAGAACAGCACGCTGTATAAAAACTATGGCATCAAACTCCTGATCAAACAAATGGACGCGGTGAAAGATACCAGGGCCGGACTTCACTCCGGTGACCTTGATCTCGTGTATTGCACAACTGACGCGCTTTCTGTTGAAATGGGATCGGGCAGTGAATTGCTGGCTGATAATGTGGTGCAGATCATGCAGGTGAATCAATCGCATGGTGCAGACGCCATCGTTGTGCGCAAAGGCATTGATGATGTGAACAGTTTAAAACACAAAAAAATTGCCTATGCCGTAGGAACGGCTTCACATACTTTATTGCTCAATGTGCTGGAGTCTTCCGGTTTGAAAATGAGTGATATTGATGGTTACCAGGTTGCTGACGGTGTAGAAGCTGCCAATGCATTTAAAAACAACCAATGCGATGCCGCTGTGGTTTGGGCTCCTGATGATGAAGACTGCGTTGCTTCACAGGCCGGTGCAAAAGTATTGGTGAGCAGTGCCGTAGCAAGCCTCATTATTGCAGATGGTTTGCTTGTGAAACAATCTGTATTGAAAGCAAAACACGACCGCATTGTAAAACTGGTGAAAGCATGGCTGGAAGGAAACTCCCGCGTGAACACCGATCCTACTGCCAAAAAAGAAGCCAATGCATTGTTTGCAAAAGGATTCAAATTTCCGGAAGACATTGCTGCGAAATCTGCTGATAAAGTGTACTTCTCTACATTGGGTGATAACATTAATTTCTTTGGACTGAACAGTACCTACACTGGTATGACAGGCGAAAGAATGTACGGCCGCATGGCGATCAAATACACGGAAGTGGGTCTTGCCAAATCGCCATCGCCATGGAGAAATGTTTCTGATCCGTCGGTGATACAGGAGTTGATGAATGACAAAGATTTCTCAGCCGATAGCAAACAGGGCGCTGCAAAAGTGGAATCCTTCAAACCCGCTACTGCAGAGATCAAAAAACAAACATCGCAGAGCAGTAAAGTGATCAGCCTTGAATTTGAAACGAATTCTTCATTGCTTAACCAGGATGATAAAATTCTGATTGACCGTGAGATCAAAGAACTCGCGCAGGGATTTGCAGGTGCATACATTCGCGTGGAAGGAAACACCGATAATGTGGGTAGTGCAGCCATCAATGATAAATTATCATTGAGCCGTGCCGCAACAGTTGTTAATTATCTTGTGAATGAACATAATTTCGACAGGAATAAATTTATTATTGTAGGAAATGGTTCCGGTAAACCCGTGTCAGGTTGCGAAGCCAACCAGGACGATGCCTGCCGCGCAAAGAACAGGCGCACCGAGTTCCAGTTCATCTGGGATAAAAATCAGAAATAAATTACCAAAGGGGAGTGAACGCTCCCCTTTTTTCAGCGCCCTAAATCCTGCTGTATGAAAAAAACAAATGATGGTAAATATGTATGGCCCCTGCAATTCGCTGGTTGGGCCATCCTGTTGGCCGGCTGGTATCTTATTACCAATCTCGGTTTGATCAATAACCATGTAATGCCCACCCCGCAAAAAACCTGGAACGCATTCATGGAAATGAAATCTGATGATCATCTTCTGGATAATATCTGGTTCTCTGTGCGCATCAATATTATTGGCTACCTGAAATGTATCATTGCCGCCTTGCTTGTTGGTTTTGCTATCGGCTTATCACCAAGAGTAAGAAAAATGTTCAGCCAGCAGGTAAACGCATTGCGCTTTGTACCCATTACTGCACTCATGGGAATTTTTATTGCGATCAGCGGGTTAACCATCGCCACAAAAATTAATTTTCTCGCATTCGGTATCTGGGTGTACCTCGTACCGGTAGTAGTTCAGCGTATAGATGAAGTGAATGATACGCATCTGCAGATGATGAAAACATTAGGCGCAAGCTTCTGGCAAACCGTTCGCTACGTAACCTGGCGCTCGGTGATAGCAAGGCTTTCGGATGATATCAGGATCCTGGTGGGCATCAGCTGGACCTATATCATTGTTGCAGAACTCGCCGGCATACAGGGCGGTTTGGGAAGCCTGATCTTTTTAGGCGAACGCCAAAGCAATGTGGGAAAAGTATACGCCGTGATCTTCATCATTGTCGCCATCGGCATCATACAGGATGCATTATTCCGTTTGGTGGACAAGTTATTATTCAGTTTCAAATACCAATAACATGAGCAGGAGCGAATCAACAAAAGAAAAAACAACTGATGGAGCCGGTGCGTTGCCACCTGTGCTGGAGCTGCGTGGCATACACCAAAAATATTATGATCCTAAAAAGGGAAAAGACTTTGTTGTGTTTGATGATTTCAATCTCGCTGTTGAAGATTACCCGAATATCGGCCAGTTCATCGTGATCATGGGTAAATCGGGTTGCGGAAAATCTACATTGCTCCGTTACTGGACGGGATTGCAAAAGCCGACTTCAGGAGAAGTTTTTGTTGGAGGACAACCATTAACTGAGAACCAAAGCATACCCATGGTATTTCAGCAATATTCATCGCTTGAATGGTTCACTGTTTTGGAGAATGTAGCCCTGCCGCTTACGCTGAAAGGCATCGCAAAAAAAGAGGCACACGCACGCGCGATGGAAATGATCAAGGTGGTGGGACTGGAGGGGCATCAAAATAAATTTGCAAAAATACCACAACTCTCGGGTGGGCAATTGCAACGCGTGGCTATCGCAAGAAGCCTTGTTGCCAACCCGAATATGCTACTGCTTGATGAACCTTATGGTGCGCTCGACGGATTCACACGATCAAAGATGCAGTTCTTTTTGCTGGATCTTTTTCAGAAAAGTGAACTCGCAAGTTTAAACCCAACGGTGGTATTGGTTACACATGATCCGAGAGAAGCGGTGTTACTGGGCAACGATATTTATATCATGGATGCTGATCCCGGCCGCATTATCAAGCATATCAAACCCGACCTGCCTGACCAGCGTGATAAATCCATCCGCAAGAGTGCCCGTTTTACAGAGATCGTGGCCTACATCGAAGATGTGATGGAAGGAACTATTCAATAATTGATGTTGGTGAACGGATATGAATTGATCCGGCTTTTTTAAATACATAATTTGATTTTAGCAGTATGGCTCGTAAAAGAAAAGATTTTGCAGGTGCACTGCATGCGTGCGAAGAAGTGGTAAAAAAAATGTCGCTCGAAATTGTTTACACACATAACCTCGATCCCTATTTCAAAGGCGACCTGGATGGTAAAAGAATTTTTATTGGCAACCACCTGAGTGCGCAGGAGAAGCTATTTAATCTTGTTCACCTGGCGGGGCACAGCATCCAATGGAA
>JAQBNJ010000287.1 GCA_028288645.1 Sediminibacterium sp. | reverse complement strand
GGTCGCCATTATCATCTTTTCCAGGGTACATGAAACTCTGGTTTGCTTTTTCACGCGCATCGATCTCTCTCCAGATAAATTCACTCCAAAGGTTATCATCATCACGCAGGTGCTCATACTCAAGCGGCTTCCTGTCTTTCACCTGGCTCCTGTCTACTGCATAATTGTTACGCAGGGAGATCTCGGGTCTTTGATCAAAACCGCCCGGGTTGGTGGTATCGTAACGAACAGTTGCACTACCCGTTGCATTATTAACAGTAGTAGCAGGCACGTTAGCCGGCTGTTTATTACCCGTCGGATTAGTTGCGGCTGGTTGCTTTACCGTGGTGTCTTTCGGTGTTGTCTTGCCCCTGGCATAACCAGAGTTCTGTGCATTTGCCTGTAAGGCCGCAACCGCAAGCACCATAAACAATCCGCCTGAAAAAAACTTTTTCATACACACATTTATTGAAGAGTAAACGAAATATTTTGATCCAATAACCTGGTACCACCCGGGCCATTTACTTTTATCTCATCGATGATCACTGTAGAGCCAGGCTGTAATCTTTTCATCAGCGCCTGGGCTGCAGCGTTAAAATATGGACCTGTTACCGGTTCATAACCAAACCCACTTTCTTCAAACCCTTTACCGGTGCAAACAATCGTAAAAGAAACCACATCATATTTAACTCCTTCAAATACAAAGTCCCTTAACTCTGCAGCAACGCCTCTCTGTACCCTGAATACATTGGCAAGCATATTAGCGCCACCAGACTTATTACCTACAGTTGCTATGGGATCCGGCACTCTTTTAATAGGGATGGTTATCTTTTGTGTGGTCTTGCCATCCGATGCCGTTACAGTTGCTATTCCTGTTTTTGTAGGAACAACCATATATTGACCAGGCGCCACTTTGGTAGTTGTAATGCCGGGGCCCTCTACTGTTATATTTACTTTTTCATCTCCTCCTCCACCGCCACCGGTTACATTCAGAGGATTTTGAAGATCCTGGTAAAACACCCTTGTTTTATCAGTTGATACAACCAGGCCCGAAGGAACACCCACTGTATATTTCACTTCTTTATCTACCGAAGCCGTTGTTCCATCAGGTTTTTGGTAAGAGATGTGTACTTTTTTCGAATAAACACCTGCTGCACCTGCTTTTATTTTATACTCTGCCGCACCATCAGCATTCAAGGGCACATTGGTGCCATCAATGCTGATTGTTGGTCTTGCTGCCTTACTGAATGCACCGATACCTGCAGTGATCACGATCTCTTCACCGGGCATTGCGTATTGTGTACTGGGCTGAGCCAATGCTTTAAATTCATCATAGATGATCTCTACCTCACCAATTTTTTTATGGCAGGCTTCCACCACCTGTGCTTCGCTGTTCCTGATATCATTCTGAAACTTACTCAGGATGGTAATACTCGCAATAGTTGGTGCCATATGAAAATAACCATATGCCCAATCTATTTTTGTACCATCGTTGTTAGGAATGATTTCTGTTTTAGGTATTCTCAGGTCAAGTGGTAAACCTTTGCCTACCTCTTTTGTGATCGTATCATTAATGGCTAACAGGTTGTCTTTAAAAGATTTCAGTTTATCAAAGAATTCTTTTCCTTTTGCTTTTCCTTCCGGTGGATTGGAAATGAACAAACGGGTAGATGCTTCCAGGTCATCTTCCTTATATTCCTCCACACCATTTACGGTTTTGAGGTCAGATTCTTTTTTAAGTTCCACTTTTACCGCCTCAATGTAATTATAAGCTGCATCAGCGATCTCTCTTGCGCGTTCAGCGCGGGGTAACCATATCAGCGCTTTTTCTTTTGTTTTAGGGTCCTCTATCTTTTTCTTGAAAGAATTAAAGACATCCTGGTTCTTCTGTTCTGCAATTCCACTCGCAGTCATTAAACTGCGGTCAACTGTTTTGAACGCGTTCAATATTTCGGCAGATACATTTAGTGCCAGCAGTGCGGTAAGCACCAGGTACATAATGTTGATCATCTTTTGCCGCGGTTCCTTGGGTAGTGACATTCTAGCTTATATTTTTAAAACATTCGTTTTTCAAAATGATTTTAACCGGTAACAACCGCTCTTATCTTCCCTGCATTGCGGTAAGCATGTTACCATATAATTGGTTCAGTTTACCTAAGTTACTGGCCAGTGCTGCGATCTGTTCTTTTGCTTTTACTGCATCGTCAGCGCTGCCCGCCATAGTGGTAGATGCTTCGTTCAGTTTGCCATAGAACTGGTTCAATGCTTTCAGGTGATTATTGCTTTCCTGTAGTTCCAGTTCATAGATAGTATTTAAAGAAGACAGGTTCTTATTCATCGCCTGCATCTGATCATGGAACATTTTAGAACTTTCAGAAACACCATGAAAACCTGCTAATGATTCGCTGGCTGTATTGGCTGCATCTTTAATGTTTGCCAATGCTGCTGTTGCTTCTGTTGCTTTGGTTGAGAAAGCAGCCGTAGATTTTGCCACATCGCTGATATCAGCTATCTGTTCAACACTTGTATTCAAACGCGCGAAACCGGCGCTCAGTTTAGCCAATGAATCCTGGTTGATATTAGCTTCTTCCAGCATTTTATCCAGGCTGTCTAAAGCCGTATTTCCTTTTGCTTTTGCGCCGCCCGGAAGATGCACTTCATGGTCATCAATGGCCGGGTAGATAAGGTAGAGTACACCATATCCAAGAAAGATAACAGCTTCAACGGTCAGACCCACTTTCAGCATGAAATCTGCGATAGCTGAGTGTAACAGTTTTTGCAAGGCGCCGTAAATAACTACTGCTGCGGCAATAGATACAAACACGTCAAACCATTTGGAAATTTTAGGAGGAATTGCAGCTGCCATTTTTCTTTTTTTTAGATTTTGAATTAACGTTCTTATACTGGTCCCGATATCCCGGAACCAGTAATATTTTGATCAATAAGTTTTAATGAAATACGCGTACAGGCTATGTTGTTATTTTTTCATTCTGGGTGATAAGTCTATCACACAACGGAAACCGATATAAGATTTCGCTGTATCCTGGTATTCATAGTTACGTGTTCCTACCTGCAGGTAATAAGCAACGTCTTTCCAGCTTCCGCCACGTACTACTTTTCTTTTCTCCCTCGGACGATCAGAATCTTTTGCCTCGTACCTCAGATCAGGGCTCATATCTGCAATGAAATTGTAAGCGCCTTCGTAAAAATAAGAACCGGTCCACTCAGCCACATTACCCGACATATTGAACAGGCCATATTGGTTGGGCCAGTAAGCATTTACCGGAACAGTATAGAAACCGCCATCTTCCGCGTAATTACCACGGCCCGGTTTAAAGTTGGCCAGCAAACAACCTTTCTTATTTCTCAGGTAAGGATTACCCCATGGGAACATGGAATTGGTTAAACCACCACGGGCGGCGTATTCCCATTCTGCCTCACTTGGCAAACGGTAATCGCCATCTACTGCGAACTTGTTTTTTTCAAGGTAACTGTTCTGCAGGTGCGTTCTCCAATGACAGAAAGCCATGGCCTGTTTCCAGTTCACACCTACCACGGGATAGTTTCCAAAAGCAGGGTGTGCAAAATATCGTTTGGTCTGTGGTTCGTTGTAAGAGTACGAGAAATCCCTTATCCAAACCAATGTATCCGGGTATATTTTCTGTGGGCCCCTGCGGATAAAATTACTTCTTGGAAGACCTGCATTCTCTCTTTTTGCAGCGGCAGGAAGATCAAAATATTCAATACGGTATACTATCTTATCAGGATCAATATCAGGTTTACCATAGAGCCTGTTATCAGGAGCCAGGATCAGTTCATTCAGTCTTTCTATCTGGTTCCTGTCCCATTTAATATCAGTGGCAGCTTTTCTCCAGTTAACCGGCATGGTATCATCCGGATTGGTAATACCCTGTCCGAATAATATTTTATATACAAGGGAATCCCTGGTCCAGTTCACAAACTGGCGGTAATCATTGTTGGTGATCTCGGTTGCATCCATCCAGAAACCGGGTATGGAAACCTGGCGGTTGCGGGTGGTGTTGTTGTAACTGATATCCTCATCACTTGGCCCCAAATGGAAGGTTCCTGGCGGCACATACACCATGTTCCGTGGAGGATTCATGCTCTTATTGGCCGTTGGCGCAACGCCATGCAATTGCCCGTCATCAGGCAACCGGCTTGACTTTCCGCTTTTTTTCAGAAAGCAGGATCCGAGGCTTAGACAAAAAGCTCCCAATGCAATGTTTCTTAAATACCCTTTCATCTTATGAAACTGATTTTATGACAGTGACAAATATAAGTTTTCCATCGGCAGTTATGCCGATTTTGCAAATTTGTTCCCAAGAAAAATGACTACTAGGTAAAATTTGATCAGATACTACAAATTTTAAAGTCAGGATACTACAAATAAGGTTTCTTACTAATAGAAGAGATCAGAAACCACTGTCATGATACAAATTAATACAATCATTTGTTACACATTTGCTAAAAGCTGCTCTATTGTATAAAAAGGAGCCTTGCAGGCATAATTTTTACATAAATAGAAGGTTGTTCTGCCCTGTTCTCCGCCTGTTTTCCCTGCCAATAACGGGAAAAGAGATGAATTAGTTTCTTCTGCCTGAAGAATTTTATTGGGTAAGAACTTCCTCAGAACAGGACACAAAAATGTTTTTGCCTGCTGCCCGGTGATGGCAATTTCAACAATTCCTTTGGTAATCAGCTGTTGGGCCAGCGCCCATACACCAAATGAACCAGGGTATTTTATGATCGCTTTGGAGAGTGAGCTGATCATGGACCGGCATCTTTCTCCCCATATCCGATCATCGAAAACAATGGAAAGATAAAGAAGGTTATGCGCCATCACGGCATTGCCGCTGGGTACTGCACCATCATACACCTCTTTTTTCCGAACGATCACATCTGCCTGTTCCCTGTTCGTGTAGTAAAAGAACCCGGTTGCTGATTCTTCAAAATGTTCGATCACCCAATGGGTAAGTTTTTGAGCCTTCAGCAGGTAATCGCCAGACCCTGTGATCTCCTGCAGGTGAATGTATGACTGGATGAGGTACGCATAGTCATCCAGGAAAGCCGGTATACGCGCTTCATTCTTGTAGGTGTGGTACCAGGAGCCATCGGCATTGGAAAGTTTTGCTTCAAGAAACGCCATATTTCGGATCGCCATTTCTTTATACGCATCGTCGCCAAGGGCTGCATAGGCTTTTGAATAAGCGGTATTCAGTAAGGCGTTCCATCCCAATAATATTTTATCATCAAGCAAAGGGCGGATGCGTTTGCTCCGGTATTGCATGAGAATATCACGGCAGGCAGCCAATGTCTGCTCCAGCCCTTCCGGGGAAATATTGTTTTCTGCCGCAAAAACCTCCAGGGATTTTGTTACCCAAAGAATATTGGTATGTTCCCAATTGCCATTTTCCTTTACATCATAAAAAGAAGAAAAAACAGCCGCGTCTTTTCCAAGAAGTTCATCGATCTCTGCTTTGCTCCAGGTATAGAATTTTCCTTCCACACCTTCGCTGTCTGCATCGAGCGCACTGTAAAAACCATTTTCTTCGCTCAGCATTTCCCTTTCAATAAAAGCAAGCGTGTGGCGGATGGTATTTGCGTAGTGTGCCTTGCCGGTAATCTGGTACGCTTCGGCCATCACGCTAATGAGCAGTGCATTATCGTATAACATTTTCTCGAAGTGAGGCGCGAGCCATTCGGCATCGGTGCTATAGCGCGCAAAACCGCCGCCGAGCTGGTCATAGATCCCGCCGTCGATCATTTTATCGAGGCTGAGCAATGCCTGTTGCAGGGATGCTTCATCATTGGTAAAATGATAATGCCGCAATAAAAACTGGATCGAAAAACTCTGTGGAAATTTAGGCGCTTTACCAAACCCGCCCCATTCGGTATCTGCATTTGCAAGAATATTTGTAGCGATGGTTTGCAATTGTTCATCAGAAAATAAAACAGTTTCGCCCGGTTTCTGTATGCCGAATGAATTGGCGGTAAGCAAATGTGCCGTCAGGTTTTCTGCCTGTGATAAGATCTCGTCTTTTTTCTCAACATAGCTTTTGTGAATGCCTTCCAGCACTTCTTTCCAGCTCGCGCGGTTATAGGCGCGTACAGGAGGAAAATAAGTGCCGCCAAAAAAGGGCTTTGCATCCGGCGTTAAAAAAACATTCAATGGCCAGCCGCCGCTGCCACTCATTGCCTGCACGGCATCCATATAAATATGATCAAGGTCGGGGCGTTCTTCCCGGTCAATTTTTATGTTGATGAAATAGTCATTCATCAATGCCGCCGTGGTTTCATCTTCAAAACTTTCCCTTTCCATAACATGGCACCAGTGGCAGGCAGCATAACCGATGCTTACCAGGATGGGTTTGTCTTCGGCTTTGGCTTTCTCCAACGCTTCCTCTCCCCAGGGATACCAGTTTACGGGGTTGTGGGCGTGCTGTAAAAGGTAAGGACTTGTTTCGTTGATGAGATGGTTAGTCATGTGAATATTGAATATTGAATCCCGCACATGCGGGAAATGTAGAAGTGGGGGGACACCGACAGTATCCATGGGATAAAATTACTCAGAGAATATTGAATATTGAGCAAGGAATTTTGAGTGTTGAAGTATTGGCCTCTGCGGAGACAAGCATTCTGTAAATATGCCGGAATTAAAGCCTCACTTCTTCATTGAAAATTCCTTGTTCAGTGTTCAATATTTATTAGTGTTCAATATTCAAAAAAAAAGCCCCTCAACTGAGGGGCAATAATATTATTTAACCGATGCTTACTTCTTAGCTGATACCGTACTGCAAAGAAACTGGTCCAATGCCGCAACCATACTTGGTTTTTGGGGCGATGGTACTTTGATCTCGAGGCTCATTCCCGCATCTTCCACTGCTTTGGACGTGTTATTTCCAAATGCGCCGATCACGGTTCCGTTCTGTTTAAAGCCGGGGAAATTATCGTAGAGGCTTTTTACGCCGCTTGGGGTAAAGAAACAGATCACATCAAAATCTTTCGCGGTTACCACTTCTTTGATGTCGTTGCTGATGGTGCGGTACATGAAACCCAGCTGGTATTCGCATTTATTGGTCTTTAACCAGTTTACGATCTCGTTATCCTGCTGGTTTTCGCTGCATACATAAAGGAATTTCTCATTCTCTTTGTGTTTGTTGATCACATCGAACATGCTCTTATTGGTGCCGTCGGCGCCATAGAACACTTTGCGTTTGCGGTAGAGAATGAATTTCTGGAGATAAAGGGCAACGGCTTCGGTGATGCAGAAATATTTGGTGTCCTGGCCGATGGTCACTTTCATTTCCTCGCACATACGGAAGAAATGGTCGATGGCATTGCGGCTGGTGAACATAACCGCCGAATAATACATGATATCTATCTTCTGCTTGCGGAAATCGCGGGCAGGGATCCCTTCCAGTTTGATGAATGGGTGGAAAAACAACTCGACATTGTATTTCCTTTCCAGATCAATATAAGGAGACTTATCACTCTCTGGCCGAGGTTGGGAAATCAAGATCCTTTTTGCTACTTTGGCCGTAACTGAATTTTTTGACCCGTTCTTTAGCATGCTGCGTCGTATCTAAAAGTGCAAAATTACAGACTTCTTTTAAAATAATCCTTAAGACCCATTAAAGACTTCCGTTAAAATAGCTCATCATTATCTTATAGATAAGTGCCAACGGAAGAAGCTCTACAGCACAAAGGTATAGCAAAAAATGTAATGCATTCACTTTCAGTTTACTGCGGATAGCTACAAAAGAAACCCAGTATCGGTAACCCAGTAACAAAACGATCAGCCCGATGGATAATGTGACCGATACCTGCACCAGTTCCGGCCCCGCAAAAGCGAAGATCAGGAGGAACGGGATCAGTAAAACGCCCATCACCTTGTTCACCAGGAACACCACGAACACGTATGAACCTGCAGCTTCTTTGTTATTGAACACCCAGCCTGTAAACAAAAGGAACAGGTATTTTACCAGGTACACCAGCAGCAATACTCCTGCCGAACCTGCCGCCAGCCCCCAGAAAGGAATATCGCTCAGGTTCTTATAACGAACCAGCAAAGTGAGGTATAGACCGGCGCTGATCACAAAAAGAAAATTGGTAAGCAATGAGGCAAGATTATCCTGCAAAAGCTGGTCGCGGGTTTGTTTTTGGCGTATCGAGGTCTGAAAGAACGACACGAAAAGGTTCCGGAAATATTTTGAGAACCCGGCCCTGATAAGAGCCAATACCAGGACGATGCCGGCAATTAAATAGAACAGGTCGTCCTTGGATGCCTGCTTATGGTAATCGATCACCATGAATACGGGCTCGGCATGCAGCGGCAGGTAAGGATGTGTTGCGTATTTTTTGTAGGAAGAGGTATCGTAAACGATCACGGGGATTGCTTTCAGGGCGGCTTTCCGGGTAGAATCGGCCAGGAGGCTGTCGCGAAGAAGCCTTGCTTCTTTGGCGTGCCGGCTGCGGAGAACAGAATCTGCATAGCCATTCTGTGACGAATCGATGATCCGCTTTTTAATGGGTTGGGGACTGTCTGGAATGATGGGCGCGCGTTGGATTCGTGTAGTTTCCGCTTTTGCAGTTGAATCAACCTGAGCATAGCACACAAAGGAGCAAACCAGGAGAAAAATAACCGACAGAAATTTCTTCACACCCACCATTTAGCAAAAATATTGAAATGATGGGCACGAATTGCACGAATTAATGGATTGCCACGAATTACACGAATTGGCACGAATTTTCCGAATAAATGGGTTGACGCGAATTAGGATGAACTTTTTCTGAAAACATAGGAAGTCTCGAATTTTCGAGAAATAATTCGTCCTAATTCGTGTAATTCGTGTCAAAAATCAATCACCTATTTTTGCCGCTAATCCCGATCAATGGCAGGCATCTACATTCATATCCCTTTCTGCAAAAAAGCCTGTCACTATTGCAATTTTCATTTCTCTACTGCGAAAGATAAACTGCCGGCGATGGTGAAAGCCATCGGGAAAGAAGCCGCCTTAAACAGGTCCTACCTTTCTGAAAATATCGGGACCATTTATTTTGGCGGAGGAACACCTTCGTTATTGAGCAAGGAAGAAATAAGTACTATGGTCGATGGGCTACGGGGTCTGTTTGAAGTAGATAACGATGCGGAGATAACGCTTGAGGCGAATCCTGATGATATTAATCTCGAAAGTTTGTCTGGCTGGAAAGATGCCGGCATTAACCGTTTGAGCATCGGCATCCAGTCTTTTTTTGAAGAGGACCTGCAATGGATGAACCGTGCACACAATGCGGAACAGGCACTGAATGCTGTAAAACTTGCGCAGCAGGAAGGTTTCCACAATATCACGATCGACCTGATTTATGGAACGCCATCATTAACCGATGAAAAATGGCGGCAGAATATTGAAACGGCGTTGGCATTGCGTGTACCGCATCTTTCCTGTTATGCATTAACGGTTGAGCCGAAAACAGCGTTGGCAAAAATGATCGCAACGCATCAATCAGATGATGTGGACGCGGATAAACAGGCGCGGCATTTTTCTATTCTTACAGAGCGCCTTTCAGTCGCGGGTTTTGAGCATTATGAGATCTCCAATTTTGCATTGCCGGGTTTTCGCAGCAGGCATAACAGTAGTTACTGGCAGGGCAGATCATATCTTGGTTTAGGTCCTTCTGCGCATTCATTCAACGGCAAAAGCAGGCAATGGAATATTGCAAACAACAGCTTGTATGTTACTGCTATTGAAAAAGGGGAGATTCCTTTTGAAGAAGAATTATTGACAGATACACAGCGGCTGAATGAATATATTATGACGAGTTTACGAACGGTGGAAGGAACATCCTTATCAAAAATATCTTTTGATTTTGGTGGATCGAAAGCATCGTTACTTATAGAAGCTGCTCAAAAACATATTGATCGCGGGCATCTGAACAACGTAAATGATGTTTTACAATTGACATCGGATGGTAAGTTTTTGGCGGATGGGATCGCGGCGGATTTGTTTTTTGTTTAAGAAAACAATTGCCACAGAAAATATTTTAATGAGTCTTATGATGCCCGAACACCTTTTTCACAAGGTTCACAACCATGATCGCTCCTATCAGGATAAGAACTGCTCCGGGACCTAATATGGTAAAGGAGAAAGGCATACCTAAAGTTACCTCTTTTATTATACCAGATATGTTTCTATTTTCTTAAATCCATGAACGGCAGGTTCATGCTCCCACAGTATCTGAAAAATGGAAGAAGCGATAGGGATGGGTGCCTTAACAGTTTCATTCATCAGGTGAATACACCTGCTTGCGTTGTATCCTTCGGCCACCATATTCAATTCTAACTGGGCAGCTTTTACCGAATATCCCTTACCTATCATGTTGCCGAATGTGCGGTTACGGCTATAAAGAGAGTAACAGGTAACCAACAGGTCACCGAGGTAAACGGAAGCGGCGTAATTCTGTGGGTCGGCTGTTTCAGGAGCTTCATTGTTCAACATGCGTAAGAAACGAACCATTTCATTAGCGCTGTTAGCGATATAAACACTCAGGAAATTATCGCCGTATTCCAGTCCATGTGCGATACCTGCACCGAGTGCATAAATATTTTTTAATACTGCTGCATATTGAACGCCGATGACATCCGTATTCACCACCGTATTGAGATATTCTGTTTTAAAATAAGAGGCGATGTTTGCAGCGGTTGCTTCATCGATACCTGAAAAAGTTAAGTACGATAATTTTTCAGAAGCCACTTCCTCTGCATGACAAGGGCCCAATACAGCAAAATAATCCGACAATGGAAAATCATAGTGTGTCAGCAAATAATGATTCAGTAACTGGTTCTCCGAAGGCAATATTCCCTTTACGGCTGATATGATCTTTTTTCCTTTCAGCATTTCCGCAGGTATCTGCGCGATCGCATTTTCCACAAAGGCGGATGGAACGGCAATGATCAAAACATCTGAATGCGAAACAACTTCCAGTATATCGCTGCTGAGTTTTAACTGCGAAGGATCAAAATAAGCGCCACTGAGATAATGCGGGTTGTGCCGGCGTTTCTCAATATAACCGATCGTATCGGTATTGCGAACCCACCAGTGAATAGTGTTCCCGTTATCTGTGAGGATCTTTGCGAGCGCAGTGGCCCAACTTCCGCTACCTATCATTCCAAACTGCATGGCGACCGTTTATTGATTTACGCAAAAATACAAGATGGCACGCGGATGACGCGGAAAAAACGGATTTGCACTGATCAGATCTTTTATCCGTGATGATCCGTTCCTTTCCGCGTCATCCGCGTGCTATTTCATCCAATAAAAAAGAGACCGTCTTTTGTTAAACGATCTCTTTAATAAAATATGATTATACGTTTATCTTATTGCGCCTTCTTATCCTCAAACAATTTATCCTTTGCCACTATTGAAACAAGATCGCCGTCTTTCAATGTTTTACTTACGATAGAATACGGGCCGGTGATCACCTGGTCGCCTTCCTGTAAACCTTCCAGTATCTCTATATAGTTCAGATCCTGGATCGAGGTTTTTACTTTCACTTTTTTTACTTTGTTGTCTTTCTGCAAAACAAACACCACTTCTTCTATTCCATCATCTGCACTGGTTGATTTAACAGCATTGGCGTCTACCGGTTTCTTGTCTTCTTTTGCCTCATCACCCGGTGCTTTATCGCTTTTCTTGTCACGTGTGGTAACTGCATTCAGCGCCACAGATATTACATTCTGTCTTGTCTTTGTCTGGATGTCGGCGCTGGCACTCATTCCCGGGCGGAAAGGAAAACCTTTATTGGTTGCTACCAGGTCGAGATAACTGGATGGCAGCAAACGGATATGCACTTTGTAATTGGTAACTTCTGCACTTGAACCTGTAGCAGACTGGCCGGTGTTCGGGTTAGCTATCTTATATAC
>JAQBNJ010000426.1 GCA_028288645.1 Sediminibacterium sp. | reverse complement strand
GTTACCGATGAAGTGAAAAATGGCTTAAGCAAATGGTTGCCGCACCTGGGTACCATACAAAAATTAGATGCATTGATCGATCAATACCAAATTGAAAAAGTGATATTATCTCTCGATAAAAAACAGGATCCGTTAACCGAAGAACTGGTGAATCAGCTGGCGCAAAAAGATGTAGACATCAAACTAGTTCCCAATACACTCGATATTATTTCCGGTTCGGTAAAAACCAATAATGTGTTGGGCGCGATGCTGATCGATATACAGAGCAGCGCTTTATCGCCACGCGAACAAAATGTAAAACGTTTGATAGACCTGTTGTTATCTGTAACCAGTCTTGTGGTACTAAGCCCTTTGTTATTGTTTATTGCGATCAGGACGGCTCTCTCATCCAAAGGCAGTATTTTTTATAGCCAGGAGAGGATCGGTTATAAAGGAAAACCTTTTACCATTTACAAATTCCGCAGCATGGTGGCGGATGCGGAAAAGAACGGGCCGGCCTTATCGAGTGACAACGACCCACGCATTACCAAATGGGGAAAGATCATGCGTACCTGGCGGCTGGATGAGTTACCGCAACTATGGAACATCATTAAAGGCGATATGAGCCTGATAGGGCCGCGGCCGGAAAGAAAAGAATACATTGACCAGGTGATGAAACTAACCCCGTATTACCGCTACCTCCTTAAGGCCAAGCCTGGTCTTACTTCCTGGGGCATGGTGCAATTCGGCTATGCATCCAGCGTGGAAGAAATGATCGAGCGGATGGAATACGACCTGATCTATATCGAGAACGCCTCTCTCCTGCTGGATTTTAAGATCATGATGCACACTTTACGCATCATTCTTTCAGGCAAAGGCAAATAATCTTCCGGCGGAACAAATATTGCAGTATTTTTTCGGTCGGGACGCTAAAGCGGCCTGAACGATTAAGCTAAGACAACTTTCCTACCTATTTTATTCAATGAAACACAGAATTAAAATACTCTCCTCAAAACAGATCAATGCAGCTAAATGGGATCAATGTGTTGCTTCGCATGCAAACGGCCTGATCTATTCATCCACTATCTATTTAAATGCCATGTCGAAGAACTGGCATGGAATTGTGATTGATGACTATACAGCAGTGATGGCGCTGCCCTGGAAAAGAAAACTCCGGATCCGGTATGGATATACGCCACCGTTCATGCAACAGCTGGGGCTTGTTGGTCAGGCATCGAACGAGGAATTTCAAAGGATCTTAAAACTGTTTTATAAATTCTTCCCTTTGGCGGATGTGAATTTCAATTTCGCAAACACAAACATCCAACAGTTGTTACCCGTTATTCCGCGTAATAATTTTACTATTGATTTATCGATAGGTTATGACCGGATCAAAGCAAATTACAAAAGCAACCTGAAGGAAAACATCCGAAAAGCATCGCATGAATCATTGACATACACAGAAGCTGGTGTAACAGAAGGTATCACTATGTATCTTTCGCATTATCATGAAAGAATGAAACACATTAAAGAGAAAGACTACCTGCATTTTTCACGGTTATGCGATCATTTAATTGGCAGTGACCAGTGTTTTGCAAGAGCTGCAAAGAACAACAAGGATGAAATATTAGCGATCGCAGTTTTCTTAAAAGACAATAAGCGTATCTACAATATCATGAACACCACCACGCAGCATGGGCGGGAAAAAGAAGCCAATCATTTTCTTCTCAACCAGGTGCTATATGAATTTGCGGGACAATCGCTGCTATTTGATTTTGAAGGTTCTGAATTACCGGGTGTTCGTGAGTTCTATGAAAATTTCGGGCCGATCAACCAGCCTTATTTTCATTACCATTATAATGGCTATTCCTGGCCGATAAAGCTTTTGAAGAAGTGAATTTCAATAAGTGGTAACACAAACAGAAGAACTTCCTGTACTTACAACCGCGCTTCTTTTCTTCGTTTTTCTTTTATTGATCATCTTGGATTGCCATCAATCTGCGTTTTGAAAATTTCAATAGAAGAAAAACGAAGAAAAGAAGAATGGTTGTTTATTTAACATCTCCTATTAAATTCCATTTTCTCTTTCTTTGCTATGGAAATTGCTATAGGTTACGCGATGCCAATATCTGTTCAGCGATCATGAGATCTGCCGGCCGTGTTATTTTGATATTCTCATACTCCCCTTCTATTAAAAACACCTGTTGTCCTGATGCTTCTACAACCGTTGCTTCATCGGTAAAAGAATCCTGGTAAGTTGTATTGAAAGCGGGCAATAAAATAGCGCTTAAAAATGTTTGCGGTGTTTGTATGATGCGTACATGGTTCCTGTCTGCCACAGTATGATCCGTTCCATTCGCAATACGGATACTATCTGTTGCTGCTACGGCGGGAATGGCACTTCCTTTTTCCAAAGCCTGTTCATAACAGCGATGAATGAGTTCCTTGCTTGCAAGGCAACGCACGCCATCATGTACAAAAACAACTGAAGGTGCTGACACAAATGCAAGGCCGTTCTGTACGGAATGAAAACGCGCTGTGCCACCTGCTGTGATCTTTACCCGGTTTCCCGCATTGAGATCCTTAATGATCTGTTCGCCTTCTGCAATATTTTCTGCGGGGAGTACAAGGATGATCTCCATATCATCGAAAGCCTGTAAAAATGTATTGAGTGAATACCACAACAAAGGTTTCTGCTGTAATAACAGGAATTGTTTGGGCATAGCAGTTCCCATTCGCTGACCACTGCCGCCTGCTACAATTACTGCATATTTTTTCATGTGTTGGTGTTTACGGTCGGGACGCTAAAGCGACCTGAACGGTTTGCCGCTGAAACTCGATAGCGTTCAGGCCACCTGAGCGTCCCGACCGCATAAAAAAAGAGCTACAAAAG
>JAQBNJ010000277.1 GCA_028288645.1 Sediminibacterium sp. | reverse complement strand
CTGGTAATTTGTTTCCATGGCTTTGCACAATAATCTTTACACGGCGGCCCATTTTCAACCGCAGCTGAATGATCTGCAAAGGGAAATCCATGCCATGTATCAATATGATATCGGGTGCTTGTTCTTTAATAAACCGGTGAAGTTTCCACGGAAAGTGCAATACTTTTTTTCCGAAATCAATAAAAAAATACCGCACACCACTCTGCTCATACTCACCCTTATAATTGATCTGTTCAATGCTGATCACGGTATGCTGTTTGCTCAACGATTCAAGTACACCAAGATATGCCTGGATCCGTTTGATCCACTCCTCCGGCCGGTTGAATTCGGGTGAACGTACGTAGCTGGCAAAAAGAAACTTCATGAATTATGAAATGTTTTCGTATCAAAAAATATCTATATCGGCAAAACTGAATTTGATCTTATCTAATGGTATACCTGAATCCATATCCTGGAAAAGAACCGGAAAGGAAGGAACCGCTTTGAATCTCCTGCTAAATAAACCATGCAAATTGACGCCCGGGCTGATATGAAACTGAACCTGGTTCAGGCCAAGCTTTGCCGCCAGCTTTTTTATCTTATGCATCGTTTCATCAAAACCAGCATCCAGTGTTTTTATATCACCGATGACCAACGCCTCGCCCAACTTCATCCACACCAATGATTCTGCTGTTTTAACTACGATCGTTTTATGATATGTTTTATACTCAAAGTAATCTGCATCACGGCATACACCGCAATATCCCTCACTGATCAAAGCGTTTGCAATATTTGTACCGCTCGTTGCGTATTTTTTTAACACCCATTGTTGATATTGATCATACAGTGGTTTTAGAAAAGAAATCCTTCGCACTATCTTGTTAACGGGGATCGTTTTGACGGGAATGATAAAACAATCCATGCTCTCCGTCATTTTCCATCCCAGCTTATTGATAGCGCCATGAAAAGAATTCTGGTTAGGAAATCCGAACACGATCTTGATTCCTTCAGCCCTGCAAAGATCAAACGTTATGTTAGACAATTCAACAAACAGTCCTTTAAAACGGTATTGCGGATGTGTCATGGTATCCGCGGATTGTGCAGATAAGATCTTATTATCGCCACATTGTAAAAAACAAGGTATCACCCCGTAATAACCAACAGGCACACGATCCTTGTTATATGCAACAAAACCTATGTATTGTTTTCCGGTATATGCGGTTGCATACTTTTTTATAAAAAGATCCTTCGCTGCAGGTTTCCCGTACACGGCTCCGTACAATTTTGCCACATCAGCAAGATTATCCCTGGTAAGTCTTTCAACACTGTACCCAATATCGCTTACACTTTTAGTCATATTTTCCTTTTATGATGGCATACATCTGGTTATGGGTTGTGATAAATGGATTCACGCCCATTCGTTCACGCATTTGGTTATTGTTATGATCTTCCGGATGAATAAATTCCGTTGCATATAATTGTTCATAGCCAGCCTTCCCCGCTTCTGAAATGGTTTCAGCAGCATAACTTCCATAGGGAAAAGCGATCTGCGTAACCGGTTTTTGAATAGCATCTTCCAGGTAAGAACGTGAGGCATTCAGTTCCCAGGCAATATCACTGGTTGGGATCTTAGCGAGATCATTGTGGTAAAATCCATGGCTGCCTATCGTAATGAGGCCCGATGCAGCTGATTGTTTTATTTCTTCCGCCGTCATCTGCAACCAGTAGTCTTCTATTTCAAAAGCATTCTCAGGAGTCTCTGCCGGCCCCAATAACTCCATCAACTGTTTCTTTTTATCAAAACCCTGCGCTCTTAATGTTTCAGATAATGTCTTTTTTGTTTTTGAGGAAATATATGTTTTGTGTTTGTTCTTGTGAAAAACTTCGTCCTCAAACACAAATGTTTTCGGGCCGGAAAAAGAAGAAATGGCCAGGAAATCATTCCATAAAATATTATAGCCTTCTTTACGTACAGCAGTAACAAAAAATGTAGCGGGCATCTGGTATTTTTCAAGCAGCGGCAACACATACTTGTAGTTGTTGGCGAAACCGTCGTCAAATGTCAGGCATATATTGAATTTCTCGCTATTGAATCTCTTATTAAAAAAATCATCAAGACTCAATACATGAAAATATTTTTTATAGAATTGTAAATGCTCCTCGAACATTTTTTCAGTAATAAAAAGGGTATTGAATTTGGTATGCTCTTTCTGACAAACGCCATGATAGATAAGAATCCGGTTGCCCCTTGCTGACCTGAAAAAAGTATCGAGCAGGCCAATTCTCCCTGCCAGTTTTCTTCGCAGGTATTTAAATTGCCTGGTTAACTTCGAGCTTATCTTTTTTACAATCCCCATAGATCTGCTATTTACTGTCCTTATTTTTTTCTGCCAAACGAGCGCTTATAATTGCCGGTAGTTGTTGATCAAGTACAGGCGTGATTCCTTTCTCAAATGAATAGTACACGCCACTAATGATCAATGGCTGGTAGTTCCGCGGGCATTGACTGATGATGCTGATCAATTTTTCAACCGATACCGCATCGCTGCTGTTTTTGAAAATAGCAGCTGATAAACCCCAGCCATAACCCATTAATAATTCTTCCTGGTATTGGTTGGGAGCTACGCTATGAATTTGAAATAATTTATCCAGGTTGTTCCCGTATTTATTGGCAAGCACCCATCCTGCGGCCCTGTATACAGGCTGTTCCATTTTATTTGAAGAACGGATATATTGAAGGGAAGCCACACTGCATAAAAGTATCCAGCCTGCCACTATATATAATTTTAATCTTCCCGAATGAACAAAGCCGTTGATCATAATCACCGTTATGAACGGAATGATATAGCACCAGTGCCGGTAGTACACATAGCTTGTTTTCTGATAACTGCCCCCATAAAAAGGGCTGAAAGCATAAGCCACCACAAATAAAAAAATAATGCAGAGCGATAGATACCTAACGGGTTTATCAACTGTCCTGTTCTTCATGTACCACCACGAGCCCGCGAATACAAACACTGATACCAGTATGCACAAGGCGATAGCAGGCAAAAATGGAACGGACGCTAATAAAAACGAAGCAGGCAAAGATGTGAACCAGACCGTACATAGATCTATCAAATGCCGGGAAGTAAATAAATGCCCCAAAGGCACTCCCCTGATAGAAAAAGAACTGCCACCCACCAGGGAAAAACCGGAATTAAAATATATCCTTGTAAACAGATGTGGCAATATAGTAATCAGAAAAAATGCAAGGAATATGAGCAGGCGGTACGCTCTTTTTTTACCTGGTTGAGTGGTAAAGAATAAAAACAAAACAGAAGCTATGGCAGGAACCACATTATCATAAGAAACAGATATGGCTATAGCCGATATAATGGCGCACATGGCCGGCAGGTATTTGTTTTGCCGGAAGGTTGTTGCAAAATATAAAAACATGAACGGGAAAAATGAGGATAGTGAATGAAGCCCGTAATTGACCGTCCCCCATGGCAGAATTAATGGAATGGAAAGGATCGTCCATATGCCAAACCAAACTGCTGTTTCATTACCAAATAATTTCTGCGCCAGTTTAACCTGGATCGCTCTCGACAGGGTATCTATTGCCAGTGCCGCAAACGAAAGTGGTGGCATGAGCCATTGCAGCGGTCGGAACAGAAATGATAGCAGGCTGATGAAAAAACTTCCCCCCTCATGCGGTGCGTGCGTCAATTGAATATAGCTCCATGTTTTGCTGTTCGCCATTTCATCGAGACTCAGTCCCCAGGCCAGTTGGTCCGGTGCCGCCAGCCAGGCTTTTGACCAATAGCCATAGAGGAAACGCACGACCGTTCCTGCAAGAATGATCAATAGAAATTGCCATTTTCTGAAAGCGTATT
>JAQBNJ010000424.1 GCA_028288645.1 Sediminibacterium sp. | reverse complement strand
GATCGTTACACCGCAGCCGGTTTTAAACTGCCTGAAATATTTCATGCGAAGGGAAGAGATGGTGTAACGGATATATGGGGAGTTATTTGCAGGCCAACGGATTTTGATCCGGCAAAACGGTATCCTATTATAGAAAATATTTACGCAGGGCCGCAGGATGCTTTTGTTCCTAAAACATTTATGCCTTTCAGCGAAATGCAGAGCATGGCTGAATTAGGATTCATAGTAGTACAAATGGATGGCATGGGAACAGCTAACCGTTCCAAAGCTTTTCATGATGTTTGCTGGAAAAATTTAGGTGATGCCGGTTTCCCCGACCGCATTGCATGGATGCGCGCACTGGCAACAAAATACCCGCAGGCCGATACCACGCGTGTAGGCATTTATGGAACATCCGCAGGCGGACAAAAATCGCTCGGCGGAATGCTTTTCTATCCTTCCTGGTAAAAAGCCGCAGATTCAGCATGTGGTTGTCATGATAACCGCATCGATAAACAATGGTGGAACGAACAATGGATGGGTTACCCGGTTGGCAAACATTACGATGAACAATCCAATATTACCAATGCCGGTAAATTGAAAGGCAAATTATTACTGATCGTTGGTGAAGCCGATACCAATGTGCCGCCTGAATCTACCTATCGCGTGGTGGATGCATTGATCAAAGCAGGCAAAACATTTGATTTTTTATCGGTGCCTGGTATGGGACATGGCGATGGCGGTACTTATGGAAGATTGAAGAAACGTGATTTTTTTGTGAAAGCACTTTTGGGAATTGATCCGCCTGATCGGAATGGGGAGGAGTTTTTGACGGGAAAATGATGTTATGATAAAAAATGGTTTCTATGACAAGATCACTGACAGCGCTCATCTTATCTGTTTCTCTCTATAGCTTATCTGCGCAACCCGCATCAAAGCATGATATGCATTTTGAAAAACTCGCCACAAAATGGGATGAAGCTATACCGCTTGGCAATGGAATGATCGGCGCATTGGTTTGGCAGAAAGGGGAGCGGTTACATTTCTCACTCGACAGGGCCGATCTCTGGGACCAGCGCCCTATGAAAGGTTTGCACCGCGATGAGTTCAGTTATCAATGGGTTTATGAACAGGTACAGAAAAAAGACTATCAAATAGTACAACAATATTTTGATGAACCTTACGATCGTGAACCCGCGCCTTCTAAAATTCCCGGTGGCGCTTTGGAGTTTGATACAAAGAACTGGGGTGATGTATTGTCTGCAGATCTTCATATCAATAAGGCACTATGCGAAGTAAAATGGGCAAATGGCACTATACTCAAAACCTTTGTACATGCTACCAAACCTGTGGGATGGTTCAGGTTTGAGAATGTAGCAGCAGAATTTAGTCCACACTTAATAGCACCGAAATACCAGGGTGAAATAAAAGTTTCCGGTGATCCTGTTGGCGGCGATGACTTGTCGAGACTCGGTTATACACAGGGAACGATCGAACAAAGAGATAATAGCATCACTTATATACAACAGGGTTGGGCCGGTTTTTCATACACCATCAATGTAAGATGGAAACGAATTGATAAGACAACCGTTGAAGGTGTTTGGAGTATTTCTTCTCAACAGGCACAAAAAAAGAAGATCAATAAACCTGCAACGCAGGTAACACTGGACGCGATCTCGCATGCTTATGCCGTTGATCATACTACGCATATAGCATGGTGGAAAAATTTCTGGAGCCGTTCAAATATTCAGGTGCCCGACAGCATCATTGAAAAACAATGGTATCTCGAACAATATAAATTTGGTTCCGCTTCGCGATAGGGTGCTCCACCAATTTCGCTGCAATCCGTGTGGACAGCCGACAACGGCCGCCTGCCACCCTGGAAAGGCGATTATCACCACGACCTGAATACACAATTAAGTTACTGGCCGGCGTATACTTCCAATCATCTTGATGGCGCCATCGCATACCTCGATCATTTGGATGAGAACAAAGCCAACTACAAACGTTATACAAAAATGTATTTTGGAAAAGAAGGCATCGCTGTTCCAGGTGTTACTACTTTGGATGGTACGGAAATGGGTGGCTGGATTCAATATTCTCTTTCACCAACAGTATCTGCCTGGCTGGCACAGCATTATTACCTGCAATGGCGTTATGGCATGGATAGTGCGTTTCTTAAACGCAGGGCCTATCCATGGATAAAAGAAACAGCAACGTTTTTGGAAAGCATGACAGTAAAAGACGAAAAAGGATTTAGAAAATTACCCATCAGCTCAAGCCCCGAAATAAATGATAATAAACTTTCGGCATGGTTTGCACAGAACACCAATTATGATCTGTCGCTGATGAAATTTTGTTTTCATGCTGCGGCAGAATTGGCGGGCGTATTGCATTTACAAAAAGAAGCTGCGCATTGGACAAAAATAGAATCAGAGTTTGATGCATTGGCGATTACCAAGAACAATGAATTAATGTTTGCGCCGGGTATGGCGTACAACCAGTCGCACCGGCATTTTTCGAATGTGATGGCGATCTACCCGCTGGGTTTGGTGAAGTGGGAAGATGGAGAACGCTCAAGATCGATCATACGGAACTCGCTTCATCTGATCGACAGTATTGGCCCTGCCTACTGGTGCGGTTATTCTTATTCATGGCTGGCCAATTTAAAGGCAAGGGCAAAAGATGGCGAAGGGGCCGCCATTGCGCTGGAGATCTTTGCGAAGGCATTTTGTTCCATCAACAGTTTTCACGTAAACGGCGACCAGACAAAATCAGGTTATTCACGATTTACTTACCGCCCTTTTACACTGGAAGGAAATTTTGCTTTTGCCGCCGGCTTACAGGAAATGTTGCTACAGAGTTATGCGGGTTTTATAGAGATCATGCCCGCGGTGCCGGCAGCCTGGAAAGATATTTCATTTGAGCAGTTGAGAACCGAAGGTGCATTTTTAGTAAGCGCGAAAAAGAGAGATGGTGAAATGGAAGAAGTAATGATCAGGTCCGAAAAAGGAGGAACCACTAAATTGAAGCTGCCATTCACCAACTGGACCATCGCATCGCAGAAAAATGTTTTGGTGAAGGATACAAAGGATGGTTTTATAGTATTAGCGTGCAAAGCAGGAGGATCGGTCTCTTTACATCAAAAGGCTTTGTAGGGAAAATGATTCATACTGCGGCAGCTAGTCCACACCGCCCGTATTATTACGTGTGTCATATATGAACTCGCCCAGTTCTCCAAGCATGTCACTCGTAAACCAATTCAGGCTCATAAGTTCTCTAATAGGCATGCTCATAATTTCATTAAGCGTGCGGTACCCTTTTTGAATGGTTAATTTTTTGAAATTCTCGCTTAATGGAAGCAAATAAATAGGGCTGTTAAGGATTTTCTTTACACGGGCATCCATAGGTTTGAATTTTTCTGCAACAAATGTATCGGTACCCGCAACTCCGTTGTATGACGTTAAACAGCAAAAGGGATGACGGTTGTCAATTTGTAAATTAGCTGGTGAGACTACTTTGCACTCCGGTCAGTTTATGATTCATGGCGAAAGCTTTGAAATGGAAAATATCATGGAGATAGCACTGTATGTTCTCGCAACCGTTGTAAGTATTTTAATAGCCGGAAAAGTTTACCTGGAACTCCGGTTCAGGAAACAGGTGAAGCAATTATTTATTCAATCCAGGAGTTTACCTCTCAGAGTGTTCAGGAAGGAGCAGTTAGCAGGTTTGCCTGAACCTGTGAAACGCTATTTTCTACATGTTCTGAAAGAAGGCCAACTTTATATCAGGAACATAAGACTGTTACATGACGGAGAGTTTAAAACCGGGCTGGATAAGGATTGGGTACCCATCAAAGGTGAGCAGTATTTCACTACTGATAAACCGGGTTTTATCTGGAAAGGGAAAACAGCATTATTCACAGCGCGTGATATGTATTTGGCTGGTAAGGGAAGACTGGTTGTTTACCTTTTTAATTTATTTCGCATAGCAGACGGTCACGGAAAGAAATTTGACAAAGGCGAATTATTGCGCTGGCTTGCAGAAAGTGTCTGGTTCCCAACCAACCTATTACCATCTGGACGTCTTAAATGGATTGCTATTGATGACAGCACTGCCCAGCTAATCTATACATACCTGGGATTGACAGTGGATTATATAGTCAGCTTTAATACTATCGGCGAGATCACCCGGTTTGAAACGAAGCGTTACATGGGTGATAAAGATCTTGAAACATGGGTGGGTACCGTATCGGAGTATCAAAAAATAAATGAAGTTACCATACCGGTTTCTATAGAAGTTAGGTGGGATTTAAAAACAGGAAGCTTTCCTTATGCAAGGTTTCATGTAACCCATATTGAATACGGAAAGCCCGCATTATTTTAAACACTAAACCGTTTTCTTCTTTTTTTCCTCCGCATCAGCGCGTGATTCGTGATGGACACGTTGATGCGGAGAAAACCCTGCT
>JAQBNJ010000249.1 GCA_028288645.1 Sediminibacterium sp. | reverse complement strand
GCGTAAACAAACCATCATCAAACAGTTCATTGTACCCTGCTTTTTTTTAGCATGCTTTGTGTTGAACAGTTTACCTGTTTCAGCGCAAAACCCAGATTCCTCTTTGGCAAAAAAAGATTCGCTTCAGAAGAGAAAAAAGCTTTCTTTAAAACCCACCACCGATTTTGACCAGCGCTTTTCGTTTATCGGCGGCGGCGGTGTAAATATCTGGGGCTACCGTGTGGGCGTGATGGTAAATGAAAAATACAAGACGGGTATCGGTGGGTATTTTTTACAACAGGAAACGGCAGGTATTAAAGTAGACGCAGATGGTGTTCCCTTTAACCAGCTAAAAAAGAGTTTGTATTTCGGCACCATTTATTATGAGCCCTACCTGTTCCGTAGAAAAAGATGGGAGATGAGTATGGTATTCGAACTCGGCTATGGCAAAGCGGTGCTCGACTCAACCAATAAAATACGCGGGCGTTTTTTAACAAAGACGGAGAAACAGGTATTCATTCCTGCGGGAATGGGTTATTCGGTAAACTTTATTATTCCTGATATTAAAGGTTTGCATTTTCTTACCTATATGGGATTGAACGGCATGCTCGGCCTCCGCAAAGCCGTTTTTGAAAGCGATCTGAAATATAATTTCGATGGCTGGTACTGGAGTATTGGTACGGCGATTTTTTTGGATAAGATCTTTGCTGATATTAAGTATGGGCGGAAGAAGACGTCTCTTAGATAACTCTGCGAAACCTCTGCTTCTCTGCGGCTCCGCGGTGAATTAGAATCCCGAACAAATCGATCTTGCATAAACACTGGAGTTCTTTTCACCGCAGAGACGGGGAGAGGCAGAGTTTACGCAGAGACAGAAATCAATTTATCATTCGGTTTACTTCCAGCAATTCATCAAGTATAACCAAATTCGCATCATACCCTTTCGCAATCCTTCCCATACTATCCGCTTTCTTCATTACCTGGGCGGGATATAAACTCACCATCCGCAACGCCTCATCTAATTCTATCCCCACATGATCAACAAGATTGCGTAACGATTTTGCCATCGTTAATGCAGAACCGCTGAGAATTCCGGCGGCTTCATATTTATCTTCTGTCAAATGATGCTGATAGGGACCTGCATTGGTTTCGGTTACCGCATCGGTAATAACGAACAATCTTTCTTTCAATATTTTCTTTGCGATACGTATTGCGGAAAAATCAACATGGAACCCGTCGGGGACGAGGCTTGTCATAACAGTTGCATGATCAAAAATAGCACCCACCATTCCAAGGGCACGGTGTTGCAGGGGGCTCATGGCATTGTATAAATGCGTGGCAGCTTGAATGCCTGAATCGAAGGCTGCGGTTGCTTCATCATAGGTTGCATTGCTATGCCCCGCGGAAATGATTATGCCATAGGACCTGATCAATTCGATCACCTCCCTGCTGCAAACTTCCGGTGCCAGCGTGATCATAGTGATCACCCCTTTTCCATATTCCAATAAATCTTTCGCTTCTTCAACTGATGGCGAATGAATGAATTGTTCGAGATGCGCGCCTTTTTTTAACGGATGGATCCATGGACCTTCAATATGTAAGCCCAGGCAACCTTTACCGCCTTCTTTCCAATAAGCTCTTACCGCATCAATACTTTTATGAAAAACTTCGGCTGTATTTGTAGCAACCGTTGGCTGAAAATGCGAAGCGCCCCCCTTGCTGCAATAATCGTACAACCGGTAAAGCGAATCTGTTTCGGGATATACGGAGAGCAATTTATCATGCGCACCATAGATCTGTATATCAATAAATGCCGGTGCGATGAGGTGATATTTTGTAGAAGGTTGATCCTTTAATGCAGCAGAAGGAATAATATCGCTGATCTTTCCATCATCCACTATCACGGCGCTATCGGCCAGCCATTCATTTCCTGTAAATATTTTTTCGGCTGCATAAACCTGTGATATGCTACTCTCCATCTTTGGGTATGATTTTAAAATTATCCGCATCTTTCCAGAAAGGAAATTTTTCCCTTACCATGTCAAGCGGTTCTTTTTCAAGCGTGATGGTATAAATATCTTCTACTTCCTGTTTCTCGTATAGTACAGCACCCAAAGGATCTATCACCATACTGTCTCCACTATGATGAATACCTTTACCATCATCGCCCACGCGGTTCACGCCGATCACATACGATTGGTTTTCTATCGCCCTTGCGGTAAGTAAGGTCTTCCATGCATGTACCCGTCGTTCGGGCCAGTTGGCCACGTATAACAGCACATCGTATTCCGGTGCTTCATTGGTATGCTGCCTCGCCCATACGGGGAAACGCAGGTCATAACAAACCTGCAAATTGATCTTCCATCCCTTCACCTGTGCGATCAGCCTTTTGTTTCCGGCCGTGTATTCTTCGTTTTCTCCTGCAAAAGCAAAGCGGTGGCGTTTATCGTAATAACCCAGTTTCCCATCGGGCTGCACCCAAAGCAGGCGGTTGTAGTAATGACCGTCTTCGGATATAATCACGCTTCCCGTAAGGATGATCTTTTTTGCAGCCGCGATCTTTTTCATCCAGCTCACCGTTTCCCCGTTCATTTCCTCCGCGAATTTTTGCGGCTGCATACTGAATCCTGTGCTGAACATTTCAGGTAATACCACGATCTCCGTTCTTTCACGGATGCCCATGATCTTTTCTTCCAGCATCGCGAGGTTGGCGGCTTTGTCTTCCCAATGGAGACGGGTTTGTATCAGGGTAAAACTGAGTGTAGACATAATTGGATTGCTTACAGCCTGCAAGTTAACGGAAACGGTAACTCACCTGCGCAGATCCATACCGTTGCGGATCTTTTTGGGACTCTGCTTCTCTTGTCTGGAAAACAAGGGCAAATTGTGTGGTCCACCTGCCCTGCGCGAAACAGATCCCCCAGCTTTGCTGGAACATAACAGGCGTTGGGTCTTTTAATACAGCCGCTCCGGTGCCTTTGCTGAACATGCCTCCCTGCACAGTGGCATTATATCCCTGGAAAATAACTTCGGGGTGCCAGTAAACAAAGATCTCGTGATTTTTTCGGGTTGTTGCATCTGCGGCCTGTACCCTCGCGTTCCATAAAGCGCTGTTGGCATTGTTCTCAAAACTGCCGATGCAGAGATAACTGCCCAGTTTGGCATTGGTGAATACCATACCGAGATTTGCCTCAACCACAGGCATGAACTTTATCCAGGAACTGTCTTCAAAAAGGGTATGTGCATAGGTAAGGCCGAGGTCAACCCCCAATGCATTCTGCACCTGGTATTGCCAGCCGGTAAAGCGGCCATATCCCAACAATTTGTGGTAACTGTTCTGCACACTTTCGCCAAAAGAGGCGTCGCCCACCTGGCCGAGCCCGCCATTGAATTGCAGCACGGACCTGTTGCCCGGGAATGTTGTTTCACTGAATTTGAGGAACAGGTAACCGCAATAAGGCCTGTCAATATCTGCCGGCCCCAAGGTTTTTCTTATGAGCGGGGTATAGATCATCTGTCCTAGCTCCCAGGCTTTCACTATCTTTTTCCCTCTTCTTTCTTTCGCGGTCTTAAGCGAAAAAAGAAAGCCGTTGGTATAATAAGCGTCATTCTTATGGAATAAATACGCGTCATTTTCCGTAGTAAAAGAAAATTCCCTGGCAAACCGCTCCGTTCCGCTTTGCGCGCGGGCAGCGATCGAGACAAGCAGGCTTGCGCCATATATCAGTAATTGTTTCCGCATCCTTCGATCCTATTAACGATTTATTCTTTATTTCCAGACTTCAGTTTCGCCATCACTTTTTGTATGGCCGGCCGCTCATATCCTTTTTGCAGCAGGTAGGCATTTGTTTTTGCTTCCCTGCTAAGGTATTGCTCTCCTTTGAGGCTTTTCCATTTGGTATCTGCCAATTTTTCAAGCGATCCCAGGTAGTCTTCCTCTGTAATTTCCCTCAAACTGCGCTTAATATTCTGTTCGCTCACTTTTTTTTGTCGCAAAGCGTAGATAATTTTCGCTTTTCCCCA
>JAQBNJ010000209.1 GCA_028288645.1 Sediminibacterium sp. | reverse complement strand
GCTCTTCCGATCTCCCGCAAGTGCAGTAGCAATGGTTTTACCTTCGGGATTTTCATAGGTAACCGAAGTTTGCCCGTTTGGATCCACCACCATTTTCTTTAAGTATCGTTTGGCAAATCCTACTTCCGTGCCAAACATCCTGTCTAATTCTACCTGGTTGGGTGTTCCGTAAAAAAACTTTGTTTCATGTGTGCTGTCAAGCTGAAATTTAGGTCCCACACCACCCTGCCTGCTCACCCTTCCGGTATTATCATCTGTATATTGTACCCTTGAAAAAGCAAAGCCATTCGCATCAGGAATAAAAGCGTTGTATCCAAGTTTGTTGGGGTTGCCGGGTGAATAATATTGTCCCGCACCCAATGAGCCTGTACCGGTTTGTTTTAATGGTTTTGCAGGCAGCCCACAATTATCAAACCTGTCAAAATCATTCCATGAATAAGGTATACCGGATGAATTTTGATTAAGGTGTGGAATATAATCGATCTGGTGTGTACCTGTAGGAACCGGCATTATCTGTACACCTACCCTTCCATTAAAATCATAAATATTTTCCTGGGCTATGATCTCTTTCAGTTTTTCTGTTCCCAGTAAAGAACAGGGTTGTATGTTTTCCAGCCCACCGTTAGTACCATTAACTGTAAAAATATTTCTTGCCTGGCTTACGCCGGTTACCGTTTGCCTGGTCATGTATAATCCATCCGAATACTGCACAACATCCTTTCGTTTGCCATCCTCTGCATAGGTAGTGGTCACCTGCCAGTTTATTTTTTTCAATGTATGTACGGCATTCGCTGCTACATATATTTTTTCATTAAAATGATCCACTGTTCCGTAAACCAATGCGGTTGACCATGGCCCCGGTATTCGTTTATCCCATAACGGGCCGCCACGACCAATGGGCCGTACCCGGTATAAAATATATCCCCTATCGTATACCATGGGAAGCCTGTAAAACATTTCCTTTAAAACAATCCGGGTTGCATTTTCCCTGAAATCAAAATTGATATCAGCCTGGGATAACGGGGTGCCATTTTCTTTATAATCATCAACATACAGCAGTTCCAGTTCATATTCTTCGGCATAAGAGAACACGGGCCAGGTGATTACCATTTCATTGGAAGTTTCATCCAAACATGGTGGTTCCAAAACCATTATAGGATGACCCAGTACCGGCTGAAGATAATGGGTAGACTGAATACTTAGATTCAGTTCCACAAGCTTACTTACCGCTGCATATAGATCTGTTCCCTTGGGTGGTATTCCTGTTAGATTAATTTCGTCAATGATAAATTGTGATTTATATGCATTGGTATAACTGTAAAAATCTGTCAGCCTGCTGGCTCCTTTCTGTTTATTATTAATGTGTAAGGTTACTATTTGGGAAACCGGCATAGAACTTCCCAGTTGGTAATACATCAATTTGCCTTTAATGGTAAGATCATACTCAAAATTAACCGGCAGGTCAGTAGACTCATATTGATATAATTCAAGTGTATTGGCAAATGAGTAAAACTCTTTTGATGTATTGGTATGAGCAGCCCAGTTGATATTGTTGCCCATACTGGATTCATGGATTACCTTGTTGAGGTTTTTATTTATCAAAAATCCATTCCCGTTAAGGGGGAAATTAATTTTAGTCCCGGTACCTGCATACACACAGGCAGAACCCAACAACAAAAGAATGAAGAAGAGTATTCTTTTCATTTATTTTCGGTTAATAATTTTATCTGGTATTCTTTATACTTTGGCGAAGGGCTAATATTGTTTTCACGAATGGTAATAAAATCACTTAGTGTTTCAATATTCTTTTTTTTTATATCGGTCGGGTATTGATATTCCACTTTAATGATCACGGCCTGATCTGATTCCTGTCCTGGTTTTCTAAATGGGCTGATCAATGGATGATTGCCCGCCAGAACTATTTCCAGGTATTTTATTTTATGGTTGTGCAGATCCATTACAAACCTTGCGGAGTTGACGCCATTTATTCCACCTGTCAGTTCCCATGAACTGGTATTATCGGAAGAACCTTTTTTGCTATAAGTATTATACCCGGCAAACCCGGCATTGAATAAGGCCCTTACCTGAGCCGTATCTGTTTTACCGGTTTTAGAAACATACAGGTATTTATCTGCATGACTTATTTTGACCATATACCCGCTATCGCTAAATGATTCCATACCGGCGACTTTATAATGGATAGCGTTTTTATTCTTAACAATTGTGCAGAAAGATGAATCATCCGCATTACTCATGGCTGAGTCTTTGTAATACGTATATTTCTGAACGACCATACTATTTTGCTGTACAAAGAACCAGTTATTCACTTCATTGAATTCCTTCATGAACAATTCCTTTTGTGCAAATGCAGCAAAGGGTAAAACCACTATAAGCAGGAAAATGATTTTTCTCATTAGTTTTTATGTGTTGATGAACGGCCTTCTTTGATCGTTTGCACGCCCTGTTCTGTTTCTTTGTTTACAGACTGCAGGTTGTTTTCTCCATCATAATTATATTTTGTGAAATAGTTATTCTCATCACAGGTGAATGTGAGTTTCTGTGTATTGCGGTCATACACATACGTGGTCATTTTTCCGTCCAGTGGATAAATTCTGATATCATCAAAAAATGTCTGGCGCGTTCCTTTGGTAAACACAATATTCAGATTGGGAGTATTGGTCGGGACACTAAATTCACCGTATATCCTTTGCCACCCGTCAATAATATTTCCTGAAGTGTTAAATGAAATACCGCTGATGTTTATTGAAGGATCTGTAAAAGTGTAGGCCAGGTCGTTTCCTTTTTCCCTTACCCAGGCAGAAATGATATATTTTTTACCTTTTACCGGCCTGAATATTCCTGTGCAACAAGGAGATTCGTCAGTTGGATCCTGAACACTATCATTAGGAATACCCGTATTATTTTTGGCATTGTTACCTGCATTGTTATTGGCATTGCCCGTTACCAGGCTCTTCGTATTGACTATTAATAATATTCCGCAATCATTGAAAATATCAAGCGGTACAGAAACCTGAGAGGAAGCTGCCATTAATTCCCCGGAAAATTTCCCGGTATGTGATTGATCTCCGGCAACTTTAAAAATACCCTTCCAGTTTATCTGTTCGGGTTGGCATAATAAAGCACTGTCACAAGCGCTTGTGTAAGGTAAATAATTCCAGTCCTCAAAACCATCATACATGATCTCACGTTGTTTTGCATTGCCGGCTTCTGCTACTATTAATTTTTGTTTATAGCCCGTAAGCATTGCATTGTACCTGTTCAATGCATCCTTTGTTTCAAGTGTCAGGCCGTTTACATCTTTAATGGTAACCGTTTCAACCCATTGCCAATTGGCAGGTGTAATTGTCCATTGGTTATTACCTGCTTGGGGTGGGTTGAAAAAATTATTATACGAAGTAAACATTCCATCTTTCCTGAGGTTGGTCAGATTGTTTAGTAAAGCCGGAGTACTTCGTGTACGGCCGGTTAAATATGCCCAGGTCTTTAACGGGTACCAATTGCCCAGGGTTCCATTTGAATAGGGATTGTCGAAACTATTCCCAGGCTGAAAAACCGGCGAAACAGGGCCGCTGCTAAAGCTGTCACATTTGCAAAATTTGACCCTGTTATCTGCGTATTGTTTCATACTGGCATTTATGATACCAGTATCGCTAACATTCGTTATAAAATGTAAGGAGTTACCCAATATTGGCAGATAATTTGTAACGATTGTTCCTGCTTCTTCACTTATTAAATTCCTTTTACCGGGACGCAACACTTTGTAATCGCCAGCCGGGAAACCAGTACCTGTTATTTTTGGCTGAACGGAAATTGAATTGATGCCTTTGGCTGTAATCCATAAACGGTTTCCCAAACCATCTACAAGTTCATCACCTTCATTTAATGCATTTAAAATATCAGCATTGTTAATGGATACCATATTCCCTGAAACATTAAAAGAGAAATCAGAAGATACATAACCGGCGGCCAATCCTTTATAGATCCAATGGGCCGGGTAATGAAATGAATATAAAGGGTCATTAAATTCATTGGTTGTTCGGGTGAGCAGCGTATTTCCTGTTTTATCATCGAAAAGCAGGTTTTCGGTACTTATCCTGGCGCCGTTTTCCGTAACGGTTTTCATCACCTGGATCCCCTTTTTAGTTATGATTTTATTTACAGCAACCGAATTAAGCCTGGTAGATTCTGAAGTTGATTTTGGTAGGGGTACCACCATAAAAGCAGGCACAATTGAAAGAAGGGTAACATCAAGATTCAGGTCAACACCCAAAACCTGGGTATTGTGTTCAGTTGTTCTTGAATCGATAATAGCCGATACACTCACACCTAATTTATCAGAAGTATAAATACTGTCTTTATCGTTGATCAATGTGAGGTTCTTATGCAGGGCGTACGTATACTCTTCACTTGATACAAGGGTGCCCTGGCTATTGTAGTTTTTTGTTGATTTGGTTTTGCCATGCATATCGTTAAGCACCACGGAAAACCCTTGTGAAACAGTAACATAATCATGAAATTCACCTACGCCCAAAACACTGGATAGTAAGCCTTGCAAAACTGACGTCTTCTTCTCGAAATTATCCCCGATCTCTGTATTATCTGTTGTAACCGGATAGTCTTTTGCAGTAAAAAATTCGTGAACCTGGTAGCCGGTGCCAGGCACGCGCAACCCTGTTTTATTTGAGATCACTTTTACCTTCGAATAGTTAAGATTCGGGCCAGGGTATAAGGATTCATTGTAAGGCAGGTCAACAAATAAATTATTATCGGGTGCCATTTTTATCCGCTGGTCATAAAAAGAAGGTTGATGAAGAGGGTTTTCATCGCCGCCTGTAAATGGCTCATATTCTGTTACACCGCTGCTGATCACCTGATCCTGGTTGGTTACAGGGTTCTTAATAACATCTGTATATTCATAATCAATTGTATAACTTTTTCCTGTAGCTAATGGTGCAGTATAGCCAGATGTAAGTTGATCCCAGTTATCAGTTGTAGTAATGGTTTTGACCCTGGAACCACCAATAATCTTATTCATATCCGGGCTGTAGAGCCTGATGAATGATTTACGTAGAGCAACTTTATTAGCAAATTGTCCATTTCGGGCGTACTTATTAAAGCCATTCGTAAATGCAGTCATTTGATCAGATATCTGGCCGTTCAGATCCATGTGAAGAAACTCTTCCAGCGTTACATCATCCTGAAGCGGTTGGCTCTCAGAACTTCCATAACTCAACCCGGGCCTGTTCATCCGCATAAATTGAAAGGCATTCTTTGCCATAGGATTTACGAGATTAATGACCGGACAGCTACTTTCAGACTTATCATTTATACAAACAGGTTTAAGTTCAATGTAAGCATAATCAGTACCTATTATACCTACACTTACGATTTTACAATAACCGTTTATCCATTCCCAGGTAGATGCCCTGCCATCTCGTAATTGAACCAATGTTTTATAGTAGAAGTATTGAGGTAATTCTGTACCGGCAGCTATAGAAGTAATATTAAAGTATTGATATAATATTTGTTTATTTTTTTCTGCTGTCGTCCCTGATCCAATCGAGGATTTCAGTTTTATTTTCAGAAATAAATTAGATGGGCCAGAACCTGAAGGATCATATAAATTCGGACTGGTTATACTGCTGATATCTGACCCAAAGCCCTCAATCAAAAACATTTCCATATTCCGTTGATCCTGTGTATAGGCGTAATGATGCGGTTCATAAGTAACTTTTATCGCACCCCCGCTTGGCAATTGAACAGCGGTGAGGTTCCATGCGTAGGCATTGATTTTCATTTGATTTTCATCCTGGGTTGTGTACGGAAAATCAGCATTAGAAAGTGGCAGGTTCGGGTAGATATCAACAGCAGGATTATTGATATCGGGGTTGGTATTTACCTGGTAATTG
>JAQBNJ010000198.1 GCA_028288645.1 Sediminibacterium sp. | reverse complement strand
TCTACCTGCACATCTACTGAACTTCCTTTTTTTATAAGGTTGCTGTATTCTTCAGGGATCGTGAAATCGATCTTGATCTTATCTAGTTGCTGGAGTGTGGCAAGTATCGTTGCAGGAGAAACATAGGCGCCGAGACTCACCTGTCTTAATCCGACCACTCCGCTGAAAGGCGCTTTGAGAACGGTTTTATCGATCAGTGACTGTGTGTAAATAATATCCGCCTTGTAGCCATTGATCTGGTTCACGGCAATATCATAGTCAGCCTGGTTCACGCCCTGTATCGATAATAATTTACGCAAACGCTCTTCTGTCTTGTTTGCCAGGTCGAGCGCCACTTTTGTTTTACCCAGCTGTGCCTGTAGGTCCGCATCATTGATCTTGGCAATAACAGTACCCTGTTTGATATACGCACCTTCGGGAATATTCAGGAAAGTAAGGCGGCCACTCACTTCGGGATGCAGTTCTACAGACTCATTGGCTACAACTGTACCATTGGCTTCCACCGAATTGGTGATGGGTTGCGGCTTTGCAATCAGCACATCCACAACTACCGGCGGGGCAGCGGCTGGTTTACCATTATTTACAGGTTCTTTTTTGCTCTTACAGGCTGTTATCAGAAGTAAAGCGAGCGGAAGGAAATACAAACGTTTCAAAGGCTAAGATTTAAAGGCTGCTAAAGATAAAAATATTTTATATCTGCCTCATAGTTAATATATAATCGGCAGGGTATATAAATAATTCGGTCTAATCATCAGAATGCTGTTTTTGAAGTGTAAATTCATCAGCGAAAGCAGTTTTCACTAACGGTTGTTATCATTAAGCGCTTTATGTACCAGCTAACACAGAACCATCCTTTCAAAAGGGCGTTTATAACCGGCGCGGCATCAGGACTCGGCAAAGCTTTCTGCCACGAACTTTCAAAAGACGGCTGGACCATTGGCATGGCCGATATCAATACCAAAGAACTGGAGGCAGTGGCGGCAGAGATCGGGATGGCCGGGGGCAAACCATTGGTATTTCCATTGGATGTATCGGATAAGGATCAATACAAACTGGTGGCAGAAGCATTTTTAGCAAAAGCCGTTGGCATAGACCTGCTGTTCAACAACGCCGGCGTTGGCGATGGTTCTTTGTTTGAAGAATATAGCATTGAGAACTATGAGTGGATGGTGGGCATAAACCAGATGGGTGTAGTTCACGGCTGTTGGTATTTTATACCGGCTATGAAAAAGCAGGCATCAGGGCATATCATCAACACCGCCAGCGCCGCCGCCATTGGTTGCGCGCCAACCATGGCTGCATATAATATGACAAAAGCCGCGGTGGTAGCCATCAGCGAAACTTTGTATGGAGAATTGATGGATCACAATATACAGGTGTCATGCATACAGCCCACCTATTTTAAAACCAATGTAATACAGTATGCACGTGGCGGCGAGCTGGTGAAAAAAGCCACGCAGATGTTCATTGAGAAATCAGGATTACAGGCCGATGAAGTGGCGCAGGAAATATTGGTGCGCGCGGGAAAAAAAGAATTGTACATCATTCTTCCAAAAGAAGCCAGGAAAATGTGGCTGATCAAACGCCTTGCACCTACCTGGTTCAGGAAAAAAGTGAAAGAGCAGTTTATGTATGCGATGGGTGTGGCAATGAGACGAATGAAATAGGATTTACCCCAGGTGGCAACATGAGGGTTTTTATATAAATGGTTTAAAACCTTAGTAGCAATAAAACACAATAGCCAACCGACCTTATTACCTTATTCAAAAATGCTTTGATCGCTTGTCATCAAATAAGGTAATAAGGTTGTATGAACTTATCGATTGGTTTTCTACTAAGGTTAGAAGCTTTGAAATAGCCAGGTTTTACAAGATATAAGCAACATTATATTTAGCGATAAATAATTTATGACAGCCAACCAAATATTCAGTCTCGAAGGAAAAGTCGCTCTAATAACCGGCGCAAGTAAAGGCATTGGTGAAGCCATTGCAAGATTATATGCTGCCTGCGGCGCAAAAGTTGTGATCAATTCACGTAAACAGGAAGAACTGGATAAAGTAGCAGAAAGCATCAACATCGAAGGCGGCCAATGCACCGGTATTGCTGCAAATGCGGGAGATATTGAAGCCTGCAAAATATTGGTTGATAAAACCGTGGCTTTGCATGGAGGGATCGATATCCTTGTAAACAACGCTGCCTCCAATCCTGTTTATGGCCCCGTAGTACAATGTGAAGAATGGGCCTTTGATAAGATCATGAATGTAAACGTGAAAGCTCCGTTCGAATTAGGAAAACTGGTTTATCCTGTCATGAAAGAGCGTGGCGGAGGAAGCGTGATCAATATCAGCTCCATCGCCGGTATCACACCTGATCCTGGTTTAGGAATGTATTCCGTTTCAAAAGCCGCATTGAATATGCTTACAAAAGTTACTGCCAAAGAATGGGGTGCAGACAATATCCGCGTGAATGCGATTTGTCCCGGACTGATCAAAACAAAATTCTCTGAGGCATTATGGCAGAATGAAAAATGGCTGAACCATTTTGTAAAACAATTGCCGATCGCACGTATGGGGACGGTGGAAGAAATTGCAGGGCTTGCATTGTTTCTTGCATCTAATGCATCGGGTTATTGCACGGGAACAATATTTACTGCCGACGGTGGTGTTACGATTTAAAATGTTGAAGAATAAACGGCAACTCATACATACAGAGTCGCTTCTTTTCTTCGTTTTTCTTCTATTGCAAATATTTCGATAAAAGAAAAACGAAGAAAAGAAGAGAGGACTAAATTCAAACCTCACTTAATCATGGAATCTGTTTTCGCTACTGAACGACTGAAAGAATTGCTGCCGAAAGTGAAAGCTTTTGTGCTTGAGGAATTAATCCCGCTCGAAAAAGATCATGCAACACGTCCATTCAAACAAACGGAAAAGATCTTACAGGAGAAACGTGAAAAAGTAAAAGCGCTCGGGTTATGGAACCTGCATGCTTCCAAAGAAGAAGGCGGGATGGGATTAACACTCTGCGAGTTTGCACAACTGAGTGAAGTGTTATCAATCGCACCTTTCTATGGACAATATACTTTCAATTGCCAGCCACCCGATATCGGGAACACAGAACTCATCAGCAAATTCGGATCTGCTGCCATCAAGGAAAAATTTTTGCAGCCGTTATCAGAAGGAAAGATCCGCAGTTGTTTTTCGATGACAGAGCCTGAATACCCCGGATCAAATCCTACACGCATGGCAACAACGGCTGTTCGCGAGGGAGACGAATACGTGATCAATGGCCATAAATGGTTTACCTCTTCAGCTGATGGCGCTGCTTTTGCCGTGGTGATGGTTGTTACGAATGCAAACGCGGCCCCGCACCAAAGAGCCAGTATGATCATTGTTCCAACCGACACACTCGGTTTTGAATTCATCCGCAATATTCCTGTTTTTGGTGAGGCCGGTGAAGGTTGGGCGAGCCACGCTGAGATAAGATATAATAATTGTCGCGTGCCTGTTACCAATTTAATTGGTGAAGAAGGAAATGGTTTCCGCCTTGCGCAGGAACGCCTGGGCCCCGGCCGCATTCATCATTGCATGAGATGGATCGGTATTGCAGAAAAAGCATTTGACCTGCTATGCCAACGCGCCGCAACAAGAGAGATGGAAGAAGGTGTGATGCTTGGCGAGAAACAATTCATCCAGGGCTTTATTGCCGAGAGCCGTGTGGAGATCGATGCATCGCGTTTGCTCGTGTTGCGCACCGCATATAATATTGACCAGGCAGGCGCCGCATCTGTACGCGATGAGATCTCAGGCATTAAATTCTACGTGGCCAACATGGTACTGAAAGTATTGGACCGGGCGATACAAACACATGGTGCATTGGGTTTGTCTGATGACACCATCCTCGCCAGCCTATACCAGCACGAACGTGGCGCACGCATATGGGATGGCGCGGATGAAGTTCATAAACAAAACTTAGCCTTGAGTATTTTAAAAAAATACGGTTTAGACATCAAGAAAAAACGATAACCCTCTGTGCAACTCTGTGCTCTCCGTGTCTCTGTGGTGAAAAAAGCATTTGCGTCACTCAATATTTTTATCTAAGCGAAGGCTTCACCACAGACACGGAGAGTACAGAGTTACACAGAGAGAAACTTTAATGCATGAATAATACAACTGGATTGAAAGAGAACGAATTAAATCTTTCATTACTCAATCAATATTTGCAACAACAAGCCCCGCAGATTGGCGAGGTAAAAAGTATTACGCGTTTCACCGGCGGATATTCCAACCTCACTTACTGCTTGCAGACTGAGAGAAGCGAATTCGTTTTGCGCATGCCACCCGCCGGTGCAAACATTAAATCGGCGCATGATATGGGAAGAGAATTTCGTGTGCTCTCTTTATTGAAACCACATTATGCAAAAGTGCCAACGCCGATCATCTATTGCGAATCTCCGGATATCATCGGTTCTCCTTTTTATGTAATGGAAAAACTAAGCGGCATCATTCTTCGCGCGCACAATGCGCCGAAGATGAATATAGACGAAGAAACCATGCATCAACTTTCCGCCTCACTAATTGACAATATGGTGGCGTTACATGCCTTAGATATTAAAACAACCGGGCTTGAACAATTGGGCAAACCCGATGGTTATGTACAAAGACAGGTAGACGGCTGGGTGAAAAGATATTATGCCGCAGAAACAGACAAGATCAATTCCATAGATACAGTTGCAGAATGGATCCGGAAAAATCAACCCCGCGAACAGGCTCCCGCTTTTTTAAACAACGATTATAAATACGATAATCTTTTGTTAGATGAAAATGATCTCACACAGATCACGGGCGTATTGGATTGGGAAATGTCGACAGTCGGCGACCCGTTAATGGACCTCGGCGCTACGCTTGCTTATTGGTTTGAAGAAGGAGAAGGAGATGTTTTCAAACATTACAATCTAAGCTGGCTTCCCGGAAATTTTACGCGAAAAGAGATCATCAACCGCTACGCAGAAAAAAGCAGGCGCGATCTTTCTGATATCAGTTTCTATTATGTATTCGGCCTTTTCAAAAACGCCGTGATCGCGCAACAGATCTATCATCGCTGGAAACAAGGGCATAGCAGTGATGCAAGGTTTGGGGCGCTGTTGCCGATGATAGAGTTGCTGGGGGAGAAAGCAAAGGGGAATATTGAACACTGAATCCCGCATATGCGGGAAATGAAGAAGTGAAGGTCGCCGTTTTTTGAAACTGATCAAAAAATCGGAGTTCTACTTCAACATTCAAAATTCCTTGCTCAGTGTTCAATATTCAATATTATTCATCCTCATCCTTCCTTCTTAACCCGCCTCTCCAGTCATACCTCGTTGTCTTATACTGCTCATACGCCTGCTGAATATAATAACCCAACTCAAGATCATTCAGTAACTGCATCACATTATAATCGGGTCGGAAGTACACCATGAATGTATCGAGTTCGGGTGATTGCAGTTTGGTGAGTTTTCTTACAAACAGTTTGTTGTAGCGGCGGTTCACATATTTTTCCTGTTCTTCAGCAACCAGGCGTTTTTGCAGGTTAAGAATGCTGCGGTTGTGTTTAAAACGGAACATATTGATAATGGCATCGAGGTCAAAGCCAACGGTTAACCCGCCGGGATTATAACCGGAACTTTTTGTTAACCCAAGCGTAGGTTTTTTAAAATCAAACACTTTGGCGTAATCTCTCCGGTTCTGTATCGAATCCATTTTATAATAACTATTGCGCACTTTTACTTCGGGGAGTTCTGTTGCACGCATATGGATCATCACGTTAAAATTCCCGATGTCGCTGATCGTATCAACCGGGTACTTCATGGTGGTTTTGCCGATCAATGTGAACCAGATGGAATCTTTGGCGCGAACGGTGATGCTATATTTTCCGAGCGAATCTGTGATCGCCCCCCTTCCGGAGGTGCTGATCACACCCACTGCTTCCAAAGGACGGCGTGCCGTAATATCATACACGGTACCGCTGATGGTAACATACTGGGCGCCCGCTTTCTGCAGCATACATCCAAATACCAGTACAAGTATGATTCCAACAACAGGTAGCCTTTTACTCAAATCCATGATTTAGGCTGTAATATTAAAGCAGGGTGGGCAGAGTACAAGGGATGTGGGGGGAATTAACGTGGCTTTTACATACATTATAACACGAATTAAAACGAATTACACGAATTGAAGCGAATGATTGCAATTTGTTGGTCTGTCTGCATTCGTAGTGTCCATTCGTTTTAATTCGTGAAATTCGTGTCTGTCACAGGTTGCTTACCCTACGCAAAGCAATCAGAACTTCGTATCAATAATATACGGCAACATCGTGCGCCACGTGGGCCAATCGTGGGTGATGTCTGAACCCCAGACATCAAGATCGTACCAGATCCCTTTGTTATATAATACACCCGCAAAACGTTTGGATGCTTCGGGGTCCTCGTAGGAACCGCTGCCGGTATAGATATGTATGTGGTGACTCGCTTTGATCTTTTCGAGGTACCAGCTATCGGTAAGATTGGGCAGGTAGTGTTCGGGGCTGTTATAATATACCTGGTCATCGAAAAAGCCCTTGGTGTATTCGGTAAGATTGTACACACCGCTCATGCTGATCACACCATTTATAATGTCGGGCCTTTTCAGGAACAGGTTCATTGCATGCAATGCGCCGAAAGAAGCGCCGCAGGTATAGATCATCGTATCCTGGCTGGTTCCATTGCGGATAAAAGGAATCACTTCATTGAACACATATTCGTTAAACTGGTTCTGGCGGATCGCTTTGTGTGAGGGTTCCATTTCATTGTTCATCCAGCTTTCTTTGTTCATACTATCGATGCTGAACACACGCATTTTCCCTCCTTTGATGTATGGCGAAAGTGCATCTATCAATTGAAACCTCTCATACTCGAGGTAATCTGCCGCAGCGGTTGGTATCAGCAACAAAGCAAACCCATAATGACCGTAAGAAGCGATCGGCATGTCTTTTCCTAAAGCGGGGCTGTACCAGGAGGTGAGTTCTCTGTTCATAGTAAAAAGTTTTCACGCATGAGTTCTTTTCACGCAAAGGCGCTAAGGGGCAAAGGCAAAGTTAGTTCATGTCGTTAGACCCCCGTAAAAACAATACTTGCTAATAATGTAAGATCATTGATTTTTCTTTGCGTCTTGGCTCCTTTGCGCCTTTGCGTGAAAAAAACTTTGCGCGAAACAAAATCAATCATCAATACAATTCTTCTTGATCTCTTTCCACAGGTCTCGGTAACATTGCGCCGCATAGCTGCTGGGGGCAAAGGTTTCCAATGGCGCCTCGTTAACGCCCATCTTTTCTACATCGCTTAAATACGGGATATAATTTTTGAGGAAGTATTTATC